>JAGUYX010000238.1 GCA_020061145.1 Anaerolineales bacterium
CACCGGGCAAATTAAGGAGGCTGGGTTATTATGGGACGCAGAGGACGTGCATCCGCTACCATCTGGAATATCCTGACGCTCTTCGTGCTGGTTGGCGCGGTGGCGGCAGTTTCGGTTTTTATCTTGATTTTTATTAATCCCCAGTCATCTTTAAATCCTTTTCCCCCAGCGCCTGTTCCCGCAGCGCTGGTGATTCCCAGCCCCACGCCAACTTCCATTCATAACGTCCTGCCCCCCACCTGGACGCCGACTGTGACCAGCGAGCCAACGGCTACCGTCACTCCTGGCCCCAGCAGCACGCCGACGATTACATCCACGTTGTACGTCATCCCCTCCCCGACGATTACGCTTACGCCGACTGCCACTCAGGTACCGCAATATGCCCTGTTGGGTGGGGTGGTTTATCGCCGGTCGGAGCCGATCAATGGGCGCGACTGTGATGAATGGATGGGGGTGGGCGGCAATGTGATCGATCTGGATGGCAACCCCGTGCAGGGTCTCACCGTAATCCTGGGCGGCGAATACGAAAACAAAACCATCAATAAATCCACACTGACCGGCGCAGCGCCGGCATACGGCGAAGGCGGTTATGAATTCACCATTGCCGACGAGCCTAACAATTCCAAAGAAACCCTCTACGTCCAGTTGTTCACCTCAGATGGCAAGCCTTCATCCGAGCGAGTCTTTTTCCGCACGTACGATGAATGCGCCAGCAATCTGATTCAGATCGATTTCCAACTGGAAGAATAAGCTGGGGATTTTCACAAGTCATCATGACTGCTTCCAATCCTGTACCCGATAGTTTTAGCTCACCGCGGGAATATCGTCCCCGTCTGGCGATCAAAAGTCCACCGGACTGGTTGTGGAATCTGTTTACTTTGTTGACCTTAATGATGACCGCCCTGGTCGTGGCGATATTTGGCCTGATCTTCCGCGATCCATATATCAACCTCAATCCTTACCCGCCCCCGACTCTGCCGGTAGCACTGGTCATGCCTTCTCCTACGGCAACCCAACCGGTTACCCCGCAGCCAACTGCCAGCGACACCGCCACTCCCACACCGGTTTTCATTGAAACACTCCCCCCAACTCCTGTTCAAATCGAGGCGACCGAAACCCCTGCGCTGATTTTTGGCTTACCGGGAATTACGGTTTCACCCTCGCCCACCTTACGCCCCACAGCGACTCCCGGCGGTTATGCTTTTGTCCCCCAGGAAGGCAGCCCGGATGCCATTCCTTTCAGTATTTATTCGGATGTCGGCTGTAACTATCTGGGGGTCGGCGGGCGTGTAATCGGCCTGGATGGCAGCCCGGTGACGCCGGGTGTCATTGTGCGCCTGGCGGGCACCCTGGAGGGTAAACGCATCAGTCTCGATACCTTAAGCGGCACAGTGACCCAGTTTGGCGAATCCGGTTTTGGTTTTCAGCTGGCAGATCACCCCATAACTTCCAAAGGCACTCTGTATGTGCAGTTGCTGGATCAGGCGTATTTGCCGATGTCGGGTCGCATTTACTTTGATACCTACGATGAATGTGATAAAAACCTGATTTTCATCACTTTCCGCCAGGGACGCTGAATTAATTTACCTTTGCCTGCCCCGCAGACATTTCAGGAAATATACGCCGGTAATGTCCGGCGATCAACTCCACCGCCTGCCGCACAAGCTGGCGGTTTTTTTCACTCTGGTGCCAGCGGCTGGCTCCGGAGGGATGCGGCAGGGGCACCACCCAGCTATCCCCCACTTTTTTCTGGGTGCCGATCACCTCGTCCAGGCGCACTTGCGGCGGGTAGAAAAGCGTTATCGCCAGGCGACCGACGGGGAGGATCAATTCAGGGTTCACCAGCAGGCGTTCAGCATCCAGGTGGGGGCGGCAGAGCGCCTGCTCGATACGGCTGGGTACCCGATCCCCGCTGCCGGATTTGGCTCGCCCGGGATAACACTTGGTGATCGAGGTCATGTATTGGGTAGCCCGAAACCACTCTTCTTCGATCCCGGCTTCCGCCAGCCACTGGAACAGGCGCGTGCCGCTGCCGGCATTAAACGGGCGCCCGACTTCATATTCGGTGATCCCCGGCGCTTGCCCGATCAACATAACCCGTGCCGTTTGCGGGCCGGAATAAATCGCGCGCGGCAGGATCTGGTACCCTGCCTCCAGGCATAGACGGCAGGTTTTCAGGTGGTCGCGCAGGCGCTGGAGTGCCTCCGGTTGGGTCAGGTCGAGATCAAGGTTATTTGCCAGATTCATTAATATCTTTCCAGGACGAAGATACGCGGGTTCAGACCGCCCAGCCAGACCTTGAGTACCTGCAGGGTAGCCCAATCCGTAGATTCTACCAGCAGGCTTTCGACCAGGCGTACCTCGTGGGTGATGAGTACAAAACGCGCCCCGCGCCGGGCTAACCGGGCCGCCTCAGCCAGCAGGCGCGGATAGAGGTCTACATTTTCAGCGTGTGAACCAACCAGGTGCCCGAAGGGCAGGTCGGCCACCAGGGTGCCGGCGCAGGCGTCAGGCAGTGGGGCTGATGTTGCGTTCGCCTGGACGAGCAGGGCTTCCTTTGCCCGGTTCACGCCACTGGCAGCCAGGTTCTGCCGGGCGCAAGTTAATGCCTCCGGGTCAAGGTCGATACCGATCAGTTGCCTGAACGCACCGCTGAACAGGCGTTCCACCAGCAGGCTGCCCGAACCGCAGGCCAGGTTGATAAAGATGTCTTCGGGGTCAGGCTGGTTAAGCCGGCACATGACTGCCGCCACTGCCGCATTTAACGCCCCTTCAAAGTTACATACCCGCCATTCCCGGGTTGAAAGGGGGCGTGGCGAGGTGCGCACCAGCACTTCCCAGCCGGGAGTGCCATCCGGTGGGCGGCGAATGCGCAGCAGCAGGTCGCCTTCTTGCGAACCGACTGCCAGGCCTGTGGCGGCGCTCAGCTCAACTTTCAATCGCTCCATCACACTTGAACCCGAGCCTGCCGCGCTGATATACAGCGTCCGAAAGGCTCCCGGTTCCCACAGATCGAGAACTTCAGCGATCGAATCCCGCAGACGTTGGAAATGTTGCTGCCCAAGCAGGGCTTTGGGGCGCGGAATCGCAAAGCGTTCCACCCGGTACAGGGCATGTGCGGTTTTCAGACGGTTGAGCCTGAAAAGGTTGCCCCGGTACAGAAATTCCAGCGAGCCGGGTTCGCCGCGCGGGGAATCCAGCCAGCGAACAGGCTCCTTGCTTAACTGGTTTATTTCCGCGCGGGTAAAGTCTTCCAAACCCGGAGGCGCTTCCACCAGGCAAAGTTTTAATGCCTGTTCATCGGCTGGATCAGGCGGCTGAGTGTTAATTTTTCTGTTTAGCCTTCGCCGCTGATCTCGAGCCACAGGTCCTTCAATAATAAGGCGTCTTTTTCCTGTATTTTCCTTGGACTCTCACAGAGCATTTTACCGCCGGCATTTACCTGGTGCAAGGCACGAAAAAGGGCTTTCAGGTCCAGGTCCGCTTCAAGTAAAGGCAGGTGTTCTTTTTCCCCGGCGTGGGTGTAGGCGATGCCAGACAGGTGTACGTGTAAGTTTTGCAAGGATTCCGCCCCCAGGCGTTCAGCATACCTTTCCAGCAGGTGCAGCCACTCGCCGTACGTGTTCATACTGCCATCCCCGGGGCGGGCATGCAGGTGGGCGAAATCCAGGCAGGGTTTGACGCCTTCCACACGCGTGCTCATCTCCAGCACATCGTCCAGTGAACCGATCATGGCGCTTTTGCCCATGGTTTCGGGGCACAGAGTAACCGGATTATTATTGCGGCGTAGCTCATCGATACAGCCCTGCAGCCGCTCCAGCACCAGTGGCAATACCTCCGCTGGCTCTTTGCCGAAATATGAACCCGGGTGGAAGACAATTTCGGTAGCCCCGGCGAGATAACCATAATAGGCGGCGTCCATCAAACGCTGGCGAGATTTAGGCCATTCTTCTGTGTCGGCGTTGAAATTGATGAAATAAGGCGCGTGTACACTGATGCCCACTTTGTGTTCTTCTGCCGTGGCTTTGATCTCCGCGCAGGTTTTTTCCGTCACCCGCACCGCGCGCACCCAGCCAATTTCGAGAGCATTCAATCCAAGCTCGGTAAGGAATAACATTGTGCCCACCGATCCTCCAGGTTTATTCGGCGTTGCTTCCGGCGTGCCTACTGTGCCAAACTGGAAACTCAATCCACTCATCGGGTTACTTGCTCCTTTCGGGGTGCATGCCTGCAGGTTATCCTGTCAACGTAGCGGGTAGTAATACTGGCTTAGCCGGTTGACCAGGGGTGGTCCTAAAACCAGCAGCCCAATCAACAACGAGGCGATTGAGGCGATTAATACCGCCGCTGCCCCCACGTCTTTACTGATCTTTGCCAGGTGATTGGGGGAAGGGCTGGCCAGATCGACCATTACTTCCAGGGCAGTATTGACAAATTCTGCCGTCCAGACCATGGCAATGGCGATAATAATCAACGCCCAATCCAGACGGGTGATTTGCAGCCACAGGCAAACCAGGAGAACGGTAACGCTGAACACAGCATGGATCCAGGCGTTGCGCTGGGTGCGGATGACATACCACCAACCGCTGAAGGCGTGGCGGAAAGAAGTAATTCGACTGCGGAGAAAATTGACCATGGATTTTTGAGTAGGAGGTATAAAAAATCAGGGTGGGGTAATTTGCAACCCGAGGCGAGTGAGGGCTTCGGACTGTGCCGCCCACATGGCTGCCTTTTCGTCGGGTTCGGCGTGATCGTATCCCAGCAGGTGTAACACACCGTGGACCACCAGCAATTGCAGCTCGGCTTCCACGGAGTGTCCGGCCTGTGTCGCCTGCGCCAGGGCGCGTTCGTAGGAAATAACAATATCTCCCAGGTAAGCTTCCCCACTTTCCGGATCGATCTGACCGGCGGGAAAAGAAAGCACATCTGTCGGTTCATCGATTTCTAAAAATTGCCGGTTGAGCGCCTGCAACTGTTTGTCGTCGCTCAATACAATACTTAAGGACGATTCAGCGGGCAGCCCCTGCTGCTCCAAAGTGAGCCGGGCAGCCTGTAGGAGCACTGGGGTTATCTCGGTGGGCAATCCTGGTTTAATTTCAACTTCGGGCATAAGGCTAGCTGGTTGAGTCAGGATGAGCGGATGGATTGGCTGCCGGCAGTCGGGCGCTATCCACCGGGCGGGTGGGGACGTCTGAAGCCGCCTGTTTTCCCAGGCGAGGCGGCACCTCACTTTGTTCCGGGTCGGATATTTGCGGCGGCTCATCTTCCGGATTGCCGGGAGCCAGTTCCACAGGTTGTCCGGCTTTTATCTGTGGATATTCGATGCGTGGATGGTAAACACCCTTCAAAGTACCGGTGAACGAATCCAGAATATCGTTCAGGTCGCGAATGGTCAGCGATGTTTCATCCAGCTGACCTTCCGCCAGGCGGCTTTCAATCACGGTTTTGACGATCTGGCGTAATTCTTCTTCATCGCGGGGAGTTTTGGCGCGCGTGACCGCTTCACTGCTATCCGCCAGCATCAGGATGGCGGTTTCGCGCGAGCGTGGTTTGGGTCCGGGGTACATAAAATGGCGCACCTCGAGCCGGCTTTCATCGCCATCGACTTCTTCCAGAGCAGTCACGTACTGGTAGCGGGTGATGGTCGTGCCATGGTGCTCGGCGATAAAGTCTTGAATACGGCGCGGCAGGCGATGTTTACGCGCCAGTTCCAGGCCATCGGTCACGTGGCGGATGATGATTTCCGCGCTGGCAGCCGGGTTCAGTTCATTATGCGGGTTTTGCTGCGGATGCATCTGGTTCTCAATGAAAAAGGTCGGGTTGAGCGCTTTACCGGCGTCGTGGTACAGTGCACCTATCCGGGTGAGCAGCGCATCCGCGTTAATACGCTCGGCAGCCTGCTCGGCCAGATTAGCTACCTGCAGGCTGTGCTGGTAGGTGCCCGGCGCCCGGCGCAGGATATATTGCAATAAGGGGTGATCTGGTCTGGAGAGTTCCATCAATTGCAATGGGGTGGTCATCCCCAAAAACTGGGCCAGGAAAAACTGCAAGACCATGGTCAGACCGGCTGAAACAGCTCCATTGAAAAAGGAAGCGCCGCACAGGGTAAGTACCCCGATCCAATCCGTGTCGCCCTCTGCCAGGCGATAAGCCAGGATGATCACCACACCTGCCAGGGCACTGCTCAGACTGGCGCGCAAGAAAGCGGATAATCGCCGCCCCTGGCCCAATGTGAGTACGCCGAAATACCCGCTGAATACGTAAAACAGGGTCAACTCCAGGTTGTTCGGCAATCCATAGATGGTCAGGACGGCCAGCGGCAGGGTGAAAATCAACGCTGTTTGCACCCCGATCAAAGATGCAATGGTCAGGCTGAAGGCCGTCAGCGGGAACAGGTACGGAACGATCACATGTTCGGGGATCAGCAGCCGCGCAGCGCCAAGAAAAGCCAGGAAGAGTACGGCGATCAGTAATGCGCTCCGCCAATCGCCGGTGATATTCGGTCGGCGATTCAGATAGATAATCGAAAATCCGGCTGTCACCAGGATAATGGCAAACGCACCGGCCTGGATTTTCCAGTTCGATCCCGGCTCTACCAGACCGGCAGCCTGCAATGCTTCAATGTCCGAGGCGTTCATAACCCGGCCACGTTGTACGATGGTTTCGCCGGCGAGGAAGGTGCGGGTAACGGGTTCAACAGCCAGCCGGGCTTGCTCGCGGGCAGCTGCAGTCAGTTCGGGACTGAAAATACTGTTCGGAGCAACGAATGCCGCCGCCAGCTCGGCGACAATTGCTGCCTGATCTTCCGGCAGGGAAAGGCTGACCCGGCTGGGCACCGAACGGCGCGCTTCTTCCAGCCGGTCTTCCCGAATGGCATTGCGCATCACCTGCTCTAAAACGTTGATCGTCTCCTGTTGCACTGCCAGCCAGCGGGTCTCATTTAAACTGAGGATATTCTGGGCAGTCTCCTGGCGCAATTGGATATCCTCCAACGCGGCCAGATCTGCCAGCTTTTGTTCTTGCGTGGCATGTGGATCGCTGCGTACAGCCGTGATATACGCCAGCGCATCGCGCAGCAGCCCCACCTGCTGGCGGGCAATACCGGTTTCAGGGGTTGAGTAAATATCCTGTACCAGGCTGGCGGCGGAATTTTGCTGCTGCGTCGTCAGCACTTCGCTTTCATAGCTGAAGGTGCGCGGTGAAATATAATCCTGGTTGGCCACCTGACCGATTTCCAAAATTTCTCCCGTACCGCTTAGCAGCGGCAGGAGAACGAACAGGTAAGCCAGTCCAAATACCAGCACAAAGGCAAATAGCCAGACGATGGTTTGACGGGGGTTGGCGCGGGAAAACATCAAATACTGCCCGGGTTAACTTTTCAACAGGCGGCGGACGGTCTCGCTGGCTTCTTTGCCGGTTGCCCGGCCAGCCAGGCGAGAATTCAAGACTTGCATAACTTTCCCCATGTCCGCCGGTGAGCTTGCGCCAGTTTCCTGGATGACTGACTGCGCCAATGCTTCCAGTTCCTGGGCGCTGAAGGGCGCGGGCAGGTAGCTGCGTAGGATTTCGATCTCGGCTTGTGTGTCCTGCACAATATCCTGGCGTCCGGCACGCTCGGCATCAGTTATGGTTTCCTGGCGCGTTTTAACCTCTTTTTGCAGTAAGGTCAGCAGCTCCGCATCCTCGATTGCAGCGCCTTTTTCCACTTCCAGAAGCCGGGCGTTGGAGAGTGCCATGCGCAATGTCCGTTTGCGGATCGCATCACCGCTGCGGATGGCTTCTTTTAGTGCATTTTCGAGATCGATTTTACTGACCATGATATCGATTATACCCCACCGATCTGACTCGCCGTCCCCTTTCCGTTCAGGCGGATAGATCCGTGACCAGCTCCCCGGTCAGCCCACTTCCGTTTACACCGGTAACCCTGACCGGTGTGATCGTGTTCCATAACTGTTGCGGCGCCTGGGCGGATATGCGCAGATAATTGTCCGTCAGCCCGCTCAGCGTCCAGCCCTGTGGACCAAGCTTTGCGGCGCTTTCCCATAATACCGGCAGGACGCGCATTAAAAACCGCTGGCGGTACCGTTTGCCGGATTCTGCCAGTACCAGGCGCATGGTAGCGTTGCGCGCTTTGCGCAGCGGCAGATCCACCTGGCCGGCAAAGCGGGCGGCTGCCGTTCCCGGCCGCGCCGAATAGGTAAACACATGCCCGCCCGCAAATTGCATGGCCTCCACAAAAGCCAGGCTTTCAGCAAATTCATCTTCGGTTTCGCCTGGGAAACCGACAATAACATCTGTGGTGATGGCTACTTCCGGTGAAACCTTGCGAGCAGCCTCGACCAGGGCAGCGAATGAAGCGCCTGTGGTGCGCCGCGCCATCCGTCTCAGGGTGCGATCACAGCCGGATTGCAGAGGCAGGTGCAGCTGACGGCACAGGCGGGGCTCCTGCCATAAGGTGAAGAAGTGTTCATCCAGGTTCCAGGGTTCCAGCGATGACAGGCGCAGGCGGGGGACATCCGTTTTGCTCAGGATGGTTTCTACCAGGTAACGCAGGTGGGTGGGCGAGTCAAAATCCTTGCCCCACGAGCCCAGGTGTACCCCGGTAAGCACAATCTCCTGCGCCCCGCCTTCCACGGCAGCGCGGATATCCTCCAGAATGGTATCCACGGGTACGCTGCGACCTGCTCCCCGCGCCACGGTGGTGATGCAAAATGTGCATCGGTTGTCGCAACCATCCTGAACTTTGATAAAAGCCCGTGTACGCAGGCGCGCTCCAGGGATGGGTTCGCGCTCCACCGGTTCCAGGTCGAACGTTTCCTGGGGCAGATCCAGCACTTTAAGTGCCAATTGGTCTTTTTCCAGGTTGGCAACCACCTGGCTGACACCGGGTAAGCTGGCAGCTTTACCCGGCTCCAGGCTCGACCAACAACCGGTGACCACAATTTCACCTGCGCCCTGGCGATGTGCGCTGCGGATTTTCTTGCGCGAATCCGCAGCCGCCTGAGCGGTTACCGCACAGGTGTTAATCACCACCAGGTCGGCCTGAGCGGGTTCTGCCACCAGGGTATGACCGGCAGCGCGGAACTGGCGCGCATAGGTTTCAATTTCACTCTGGTTCAAACGGCAGCCGACGCTATCCAGATGAATGCGTAGAGGGTGGTTCTCAGTATTGGGCACGATTAATTGGACTTTCCAGACCGGGTCTCAAGAGTTTTTCATTTTAACATAAGCCAGCGGGCAAAGAAAGCTCCCTGCCGTTGCGATTTGTCCATCTAATAACTTAAACACACCGGCTGATGAGGCGGGTGGATTTCCAACGTGTGCTTTAGCTGTGTACTCAGGGGTTGGGATTCGCCAGCAACCGTTCAGCCTGGACTGCCGCGGGGGAATCCGGAGCGAGTGTTATCGCCAGGTTGAAGTGTTCTTGCGCAGCCTGGATTTCACCAAACAACAGATAAACCAGCCCCAGGTGCACGTGGGCAGGTGCATAACCGGGGTCTTCCTGCAAGGCGGAACGGAAAAAGCGCCTGGCAGTCAACGGATCTCCCAATTTGAACAGTACCTGGCCGAGTGTATCCAGGGTAGAGGGATTGTGAGGATCGAGCAGCACTGCCTGGCGGGCTGCGGGTAAGGCCAGCTCGCGTACATCCACGTTGTAGCGCAAGGCAAACTCGGCCGTCATTTGCCAGATATTCTCTCGATTCCCTGCCAGTTCCAGTGAACGCTGGTAATGACGCCGGGCGGAGACGAGATCTCCCATTTCGGCCAGGATATTTCCGATTTCAATTTGGATGAGTGGGGATGTAGGGTCCAGCCGGACTGCCTGGTGCAGATAAATCAAGGCCAGCTCCGGGCGGTCCGTCTGAGCGAAATGCAGGGCAGTAAACAGGTTGGATGCCAGCGAATCCGGGTTGATCGCCAGGGCCCGGTCGAGCGCTGCTTTGCCGTTTTCTCCAAGCCGGTCGCGGGCGTAACCCAGATATGCCCAGGCCTCAGCATAATCCGGTCGGGCGGTGGAGGCACGCGAAAAGGCCAGGTCTGCCAGACGCCATTCGTCCAGACTGCTCAAGGCTCTTCCAGCGGCTACCAGCGTATAGGCTGGTTCCTCCTCGAACCGGGCGCTGCGAATTGTCTCTGCCAGCATCTGGGTACGCTCTCCGAGTGCCGGATCCAATTCGCCGGCTTGTTCCAGGTAGGGCACCGCCAGCTCTGGTTGGGTGGCTGCCAGCAGCAGACCCAACTGATAGGTGGCGCTGGTTTGACCGGGGTAGTGCTCCAGTAACTGGCGCAGGGTCTGGATGGCCGCTTCGTACTCGCCAGACAGTCGCTGTTCGTCCGCCAGGCGCAGGAATATGCCTGCCGCCGGTGGCTCCTGCAGTTCCAGCAATCTCAGCCATACCTGGCGCGCCGACTCGGTTTCACCGCTATAACCATAGGCGTCCCCCAATAACACCAACCCATCGATAGAAAGCTCGCCCTGACTCTCGGCTTGCTCAAAATGCTGAATGGCGCTCTGGATATCCCCGGCGTTCAACGCCGCACGCCCGGCTTCCTCCCATAGGTTCGCACGCCAGGGCTGGTCTTCGGCCAACCCGGCCAGCGCCTGGGCTGCGGTAGCATAATCCCCATTCTGCAGGGCAAAGTGCGCCTGTCGCGCTTGTTGTTCGAGCGCCTGCGGGCGGGGAGCCAGTCCAAATGCCAGGGTGAATAACAGGGGCAGGCTCAACCGTAAAAATAGCGAAAAAGAAGGCGACTGTCGCATGTGATCTTGATTATAGCGCGAGGTTTACTCAGCCAGGCACTATCTCGCCTTGCGTTGCAAGAGGTGTACCGCGGTTCACCTGTCGGGAAATTACATCCCTATATATAATCAAGCCATCCCGGTAAAAGGAAATCACCATGGATTTTTCATTATCCTCAGATCACCAGATGGCAATCAACCTGACGCGGGATTTTGCCCGCAAAGAAGTGGCGCCGGTAATCCGTGAAGCCGAACGCCAGCAGCAGATGCCTGATTTTATCCTGCCAGAAATGGCGAAGCTGGGTTTACTGGGCATATGTTTTCCCGCGCGCTACGGCGGGCAAGGGATGGATTATCTCAGCCTGGGGTTGATCAGCGAAGAACTCGAAGCGGTAGATAGCACCTTGCGTGTGGTAATCTCAGTTCACGTTGGCTTGAACAGTATGGCGCTGTTGCAGTGGGGCACGGAAGAGCAGAAACAGCGTTTTCTCATGCCACAGGCTCGCGGTGAAAAGATTGCCTGTTTTGGTTTGACGGAACCGGGAGCAGGCTCCGATGTAACCGGCATCCGCTCGACCGCTCGCCGCCAGGGAGGCGATTATGTGTTGAATGGTGAAAAAATGTGGATTTCCCTGGCGACCAGAGCGCACCATGCTCTGGTGGTGGCGCGTACCAACCCGGAAGCAGCAGACCCGCATGAAGGCCTCTCTGCCTTTATTATCGAGCTGGATCAACCCGGCGTGAGCCGCGGCGATATCCACGGCAAGCTGGGTGTGCGCTCCGGTTCCACCGGCTGGCTGGCATTCCAGGATGTGCGTGTGCCGGCCGAAAATCGGTTGGGCGAAGAGGGGGAGGGTTTCAAAATTGCCATGTCCTGCCTGGATAATGGACGTTATACCGTGGCTGCCGGGGCAACCGGATTGATTCGCGCCTGCCTGGATGCCAGCCTCCGTTACGCCCGGGAACGGACTGCCTTCGGCCGTGAAATCGGCAAATTTCAGCTGATCCAGCAAAAAATTGCGTTCATGGTACAATCGTACGAAGCAGCACGTCTTTTGTACTTCCGCGCCGGGTGGTTGAAAAACAACGGCCGGCGTAATACACGAGAGACTTCGCTGGCAAAGTGGTATGCAACGGATGCAGCCTTCCAGGCAGCGGCAGAAGCCGTGCAGATCCACGGCGCTTATGGCTACAGTGACGAATACGACGTCGAACGTTATTTACGGAACGCCAAAGGCGAAATGATCTACGAAGGCACCAGCGAGATTCATCAACTGATGCAGGCCGGCTACGCCCTTGGTTACCGGGTGGATACGCCGTTACGCAAGGAGCTTCCCCCCTATGATCCGGATTTCTGGCAGGCAATCGCCTGAAACCGGGTTTAGCGGGGTTTTTTGTTATTTATCCACATTCTTCACCCGATGTATCTGCCGGGGAAATAAGCGTTTTGGCAGACTGAGGGTGAAATATGGTATTCATCCAGACATCCATACCCACATGAGGAGGTAGACTTGAAAATCGTCGTCTGCGTCAAGCAAGTGCCAGACTCAGCAGCCAGAGTGGTGGTTGAGCATGGCGAAGTTACCTGGGGCGATGCCCCGTTAGTGATCAATCCCTGGGATGAATACGCAGTGGAAGGAGCGCTGCGTCTGGTCGATGAACAGGGCGGTGAAGTGATTGCCTTAAGCATGGGCAATGAGCAGGCCAAAGAGGCGCTTAAACACGCCCTGGCCATGGGTTGTAAGGAAGCCATCCTGGTTTCCGACCCGCAGTTGCAGGGCGTCGATTCCCTGGGCACCGCCCGGGTGCTGGCAGCCGCGGTGCAGAAAATCGGCGGAGTGGATCTGGTGGTATTTGGACGCCAGGCGATCGATGGGGATGCCGGTGTCACTGCCGCCATGACCGCCCGGCTTTTGGGATTTCCGGCATTGACTCTGGCCGCCGGTGTGCGTGGTGTGAGCTCCGATCGGATTGTGGTCGAACGCGCCATCGAAGAAGGTCGCCAGGTGGTAGAGGGGGCTCTGCCGGCAGTGTTGAGTTTTACCAAAGATATAGGCGAACCACGCTACCCATCCTTTATGGGCATTCGCAAGGCATCGCGAGCCGAAATTCCCATCTGGTCGTTGGACGAGCTGGGTTTACCGGCTCCGCAACCTCATACCAGCTGGCCGGCTGTGCTCAATCCACCCGCCCGGGAAATCACCACCGAAATGATCACCGGCGCAACCCCGCAGGAAATCGCCGAAAAACTGGTGGATAAAATCCTGGCAGAGAAGGTGCTGTGATGAGCAACAAAGTCTGGGTATACATCGATTTGTTCCACAGCGAACCCTTGATCACTTCGTGGGAGGTACTGGGCGCTGGCCTTTCTCTGGCGGATAGCCTGGGCGGTGGCGTCACGGCAGTGGTTTTTGGCAAGGATGTGGCGGAAGTTTCCCGGCAGGCGTTTGGCTATGGCGCCAATCAGGTTTTTCTGGCGGATGACCCTGCTCTGGATGATTACCGCCCGGAGCCCTACACCAGCCTGCTGGCTCGCCTGGCGAAAGAACACCAACCCGAGGTTTTCCTGTTCCCCACCACCACCCGCGGTCGTGAACTGGCAGCTATGTGTGCTGTAGATCTGGATACGGGTGTTTTGCCGGATGTCACCGAGCTGGAAGTCAAAGATGGGTTGGTACAGGCGACCCGCCCGATTTACGGTGGCAAATTGCTCTCTAAGGTGGTCTGCCATAGCAAACCTCAAATCATTACCTGCCGGGTGCGGGCGTTCCCCAGGCCTGCTTTCGATCCTCAGGCAGGCGGAGAACCGGTGAATGTTCAGCCTGAGCTTACCTCGGAGTCGCAAAAAACCCGCGTGGTCGAATATATAGGCACCAGCGGAGGCGTCAGCCTGTCAGACGCCGGGGTGATCGTTTCTGGCGGGCGGGGCCTGTCTAATAATCCCAACCTGGAGCCCCCCGCAGAGATCACCGACGAAAAAGAACGGGAAATCTGGAAAGCGCAACAGGGGTTCAAATTGCTGGGTGAGCTGGCAGAGGTCCTGGGGGGTGCTGTGGGGGCCAGCCGCGCCGCGGTGGATGCCGGCTATATTCCGTACCAGCATCAGGTGGGGCAAACCGGCAAGGTTGTTTCGCCGGATCTGTATGTCGCGGTTGGAATTTCAGGCGCCATCCAGCATCTGGCCGGTATGCGCACCAGCAAAATCATTGTGGCGATCAACAAAGACCCTGATGCGCCGATCTTCAAATTGGCGCGTTTTGGCGTGGTCGGCGATGCCTACGAGATTGTGCCTGCTCTGGTGGAAGCCTTCCGGAAAAAGCTGGGCAAGTGAGGAATAGCGGTTTAATCTGCAGTTGATGCGCCTCAACAGGAGTAAGAAATTTTACCGCCGCCGGACGCAGATATTGTGCAGCCGGCGGCGGTTCTACTTTCAGTATACCGGTACGCCCGCAGGTGGAAAGAAATTCAGGCCGATATCATTCGCCAAAGTTGCTGGTGCGCACCAGGCTGAACGGGAAAAACAGGACCGGTGGGTCTGGATTCGCCAGGGTGGTAAACTGGAAGACCGGCGAATTGTTCCCGTCCCCACAGGCATTGGCTGCCCGCACTCGCCAGAAGTACCGCCGCGTGTAATCCAGCGCTTCGGGCAGGTAATAACGGGTTCCCGGGATGTTTTGGGCGACGTGAACCAGGTTAATGAACCTGTTATCCAGCGCCAGCTCAAAGGTGTACGCTTCACCGTTATTTGCCTCAATCCAGGTGAAAACCGGTTGAGCGGAAATATCTGTGCTGTTATTTGCAGGAGTAACCAGGCTTACCGGGTCAGGTAAATCGGTAAAAACGTTCAGTCTGGCGTAGGTCGTACGAACCAGCGGGGGCTCGGAGTTACTGGTGCCGGTAATGGCCAGCAGCAAAGCAGGGTCGGCGATGGCCGCGGTATTACTTATCCTCAGTGCGCCCGGGGTATTCACCTGGACAGGATTCGGAGCCAGAGTGGTCAGGGTGCCTGCCGGATTTCCGCTCACATCGAGATCGATAAGCGTATCGGGGGAGATGCCTCCATAGCCAGCCGTCAAGAGGGAATATTCCGCTGGCTCTCCGGCGCAGATTGATAATTCCCCAGGATTGGCCGAAAGCAGGAAACCCGGCGTATCGGCACAATCCGGGAAGCGAAAACTGGAAATGTTCGTACCCCAAACAATTTCGCCTGTTTCCAGGTTATATTCATTGGTGTACCAGAAAGTGCAGTCATCCACCGGGTCGAGCGTCATAGCGCTGTAGTCGCCCCAGCGCCCATACACACTGGTCTGGCTGCCCCCACCGGTTTGCAGAGTTCGCTCACCCTGCGGCATCTCACCCGGCGGGTCGCTATTCAGGCGTCCGGTCACACGGATTTCCGGGTACAGGCGGGTGCTGGAGACACTATAACCCAGAGCCAGATTGCCAGCTCGGTCGACTGCCACGCTGCCCATCCAGCGATGCTCAGAGCTGCTAAAACGCCCGACATCCCCTTGCTGGTAAAGGGTCGCATCCGCCAGGGTAGTGTTCACTGCTCCTCCGCGGATTTCATACCAGCGCACGCCTGCGCGGCCATACACAGTGGGCGGCGCATTGTTAACATCAATGGTGTGATTGGCCACCAGGGATTCATACGGGCCAAAATTGCGATACCACAGAGGCATCATCAGCCGGTCGGCCAGGTCGTCCAGGCGGCGAGAAGGATACGGTTGGGGGATGGTGAGAAAGGTGTAATTGCTGATGTACCAATCGAACGGCTGGGTCACCAAATCTTTCACCCAGGCAAAAGTAGAGGCAGCCGGATTGGCCCAGTTTACCCGAAACTCAAACAGGTGCAGCACGCCATCGGTGCCCACCCCGGGCCAGTCCTGGTCGACGGACGCAAAGTATCCCGGCGCGCCGGCTGGAGGTGGTGTGAACCCCAATAACCCGGCGGGTAACAGGCCGAAATAATCCGGGTTCAGGTTGGTCAGGTCAAAATAAACGAAACGCGCTGGTTGTCCCAATAGCATTTTGTCCCGCTCAAACGCCCAGACGCCCACCCCCGCGTAGGCTTCACTGGGGGTAAAAGGGTTGGTGAACTGGTTGGCGGTCATGTAATAAGCATCCGGCCACATACTGAGCTTGGGATAATCGTTAAATTTGCTGGGATGCACGGCAAAACTATACAGGTACCAGCCGTCGGGTTCTGGTGTTGCAGGGGGGACGGCATTTGCCGTTTTGGAGATGGCAATACACTGGTAATATGGCGGCGCCGGGGGGCGCGTCAGTTGTGAAAGGATCCAGCGATCCGCCAGCTGGTCGTAAACCACCACCGGATCGCCCAGAGGGTATAGACTGCAAGGATTCCCTGACGGCCAGAGATCGCTGAAACCAAAGGGTTGCGCCGTTGAACCAGGGTCAGGGTTAGTTTTATTGAAAATTGCGACCAATGAACCATGGGTGGCGTCGTTGACCATTTGCACGTACTGAGTCAGGCCAGCCGCTCCCACCGGGTCTGGAGGCAACACAGTGCCGGCCTCGTTGTGACTCAGCCCCTCGAAGGAAACTCCGGGTGAAGGCATTTCTGCTGGTGCCAGAGGCGCGGAGGGCACCTCAGGGACTGCCGGGGCAGTGTGCGGACTTTGGGGAATTTCCTGGCGTTCCCGGCGCAAAGCGGCGCGGTCTTGGATCTCAACGTTTTCAAGAGGGGAAACAGGGGAACGAGAGGCTGGCACCTGGCTGGAATCCAATGGCGCAACCGCCGCGCCTATCAGCGGGTTTTCCAGAATGCCTTGCGCCTGTGCCGCTCGCGGATCAGCAGCAGCCAGGGTGGGGTTATGCTCAAAAGAGATACGGAAGACGATCCAACCAAGGAGCAGTACGGGAAACAGGAAATAAAGAAAGCGAATCGTATTTTGTTTTGGTGGCATTATGAGTCTCGGTGGCCCGGCGGGGATAAAACCTCAATTGCGCCGCGCCAGCTGGTAAGCTGCGGTGCGCAGAGCGCGGGTAATGGTCTCAGCTTCTTCATCCGGCGGCTGGGCGCGGTGCAGATATTGTTCATAAAAATACACTGCCTTATGCAGTGAACCTTGCTGGTGGTAGACAAACCCCAGGTCGCGCAACAGTTCGTGCTTATCCGGCTGCAACAGGCGCAGGCGTTCGATAACCGCCCGGGCGGGTCGCCATTCCTCACGTTGGATGTAAGCCAGGCGCAGGTTGTTCAACATACGCGCCAGCACCTGGCTGGCATTGACTGGTTGTAACCATTCTGGTTGGAAGGGGCCGCTGTAGCCGGTGCTGCTGAATACAAGCTGGGCGCAGTCATTCTGTGAGATGCGCATTCCCCCGTGAAAAGGATCGTAAAAATACCATTTGTCGAGACCATACACCCCCACGATAAAATGCCCGGGCAGGCCAATCCCGCTCGCCAGAATCCCCAGGCGACGCGCCACCACGATCATCAACACCGACAGGCTGATCGGGTTTCCCAGGCGCCGATCGATTACTTCATTCAAATAATTGTTGCGCGGGTCGTTGTAATCGCTGGTGTTTCCGGCGAACCCCAGCTGCCGAAATAAAAAATCCGCCAGGCTGTCGGTCTGAGTGTGCACCGGCGCATCGGGGTCCATGAAATTGCGTGCTGAGCGTGCCAGGTGGTCGAGGCGTGCCAGATAACGATACAGGTCCAGGCTGCGGTAAGCGATTTCACGCGCGAAACGCAGCGCAGCCCTGGGCAGGTTGACAGGCGCCTGGCGTAATTCATCCTGGAACCGGAAATTTTCCATGGCGGTCTGAATTATACCCGATTCGAAAATAGGGAAATTTTATGCACCGGCTGGCACGATTCCTGCTCCGTCCAGCCCTATGGACCCGATTTTCGCGTGGCTCAGACATAGACTGCAGAACCAGGCGTTGAGAAACGGTTTATTTTTTCTGGGCAGTCTGGTTTTTCTCACTACCGGTATTCTGACCGTCCGGATGGCTGCTTTATCGGAGCCGGTTGCGGGAGCGCTGGCGGCTGCTTCTCGCCAGGACGAGTTGCCCACCTATAACTGGTATGTGTGCGGCGACCTCGGCGTAGGCAGCGTTCCAGGATTACCGGGCGTGTACCAGCGCCTGGAGCTGTGTCACCGCCAGGGTTGGTTAGTGCTGGCCTATTGCATCGAACCTCAAAAGCCACCGCCTCCAATGGATACGGTCTGCGCCCGGATAAACGTTGACACCTTCTGGTGCGGGGATGAATACCAGTTGTTGCGCACCTATGATATTCACGAAACACCCACTCCCTCCCCCGA
The DNA here is from genome assembly GCA_020061145.1 of Anaerolineales bacterium. GTDB lineage: Bacteria > Chloroflexota > Anaerolineae > Anaerolineales > DRKV01 > JAGUYX01. The sequence goes on from JAGUYX010000238.1 coordinate 18,040, forward strand.
GGATACTGCCACTGCCATTCCGTCACCCACGCCCACCGCAACCCGAACCCAGACGCCCTCGCCCACCGTTACCTTTACCGCCACAAGCACCGCTACAGCGACCGCTACAGCGACCGCCACCTCCACCGTAACCAGCACAACGACTTTCACCCCCAGCGCCACATTACCTTCCGTGACTATCCCACCAGCGGACATTACCGGCACACCGACCAGTACCCCGCCTGTTTTGAGCACCCGGCTAGTCAGCCCGACGCCGCGCGTGGTGCCCGGCGGAGAGGGTAATCTATCCACTCCACGAATAGTTTTGTGGGGTGTTGGCCTGTTGTTGGGGCTGGGTTTCCTGTCGGTATGGCTGCGCTGGGTCTACCGGATCTATTCATGAGCCTGCCGGGTCAATCGGACAAACAAATTCCCCTTGGATTGTGGATCTTCGCCCTGGATTTTCTTCTGCTGGCAGGTTTGCTCCTTTTTCGGCCAGTCTCTCGGGGTGCAGATCCTTTGGCTGAAGCGCGCAGCCAGCCGCGGCCAGCTCACGTCGCCTCGCCGCCTGCCTCCGCAGAACTTCCAGCCGAAACCTACCTGACCCACCTGGCGCTGGTTGTGGCGGGAGTGCCCACCTCAGACACCCAGAGCCAGCCTGCTCCATCCATACCAGACCGGGCTGAAGAAAAACCATTTCATTTTGCCGGGATCGATTTTTCCCCGGGTAGTCAACCCATCACCCTGCGCATCCGCCCGCCCAACAAACGCCTGAATGGCGGTGAGCCGTTGGAGATCACCTTCACCCCCGGGGAAACCTGCACATTTGGAACGGGCACTGCCTGCGTTTACACCTATCGGACTCCCTCGGACGTGCCGGTCATCCACCTCACCATCCATTCCGGGGTGGGCGGTGAAGCGCAGGCTTTTCGTCATTTGCTGGAAGGCACCGGTTTGAATCGCGCCCTATATCCGCTTGTCCAGGTGAATAAAAACATGCGCCAGCTGCACGGTGCTAAGGTTGTTTTACGGCAGGGTAAGCGGTCGGGCGGCGACCTGGAGTTATCCGGGTTAGGACGTCTCCCACCCCAGCGGATGGCGGCCTATTTTACCACTCCGATTGAAGAAGCTCTGATTTATGCGGCTGAAGACATCCCGGAATTTTCCGAATTCATTAACCCTCGCAGCCCTCTACTGGTCTTCGAGACCTGCGGCTGGAAAATGCCCGGCGAACCCTGGTCTCAAGGCGTCAGCGCGACCAGCGGCTCGATTTATCTGGCAGTCATCCAGGAATAACCTGGTTTGGTTCCCCTGTCAGGGTGGGTTCTGCCCGGGATAAACTATGTTGATCGGTAAATAGATCGCCTGAGTGGGCACGTCTTCGGGCTCCAGCGGTGTGGGGCTGGGGTGCGGGGCTGTCTGGGTGGGGGTAACCGGTGTATTGGTTGGCGTGACCGGAGTGGATGTGGGCGGCTCTGACGTGGCGGTTGGCGGTTCTGGCGTGTCGGTAGGCTCCGGCGTCGGGGTTGGCGGCTCAGGAGTTGCTGTGGGCAGTTCTGCAGTGGGGGTGACCGGCGTGGGGGTTGGCAGGCCATCAAAGGCTGTGGAATTCACCCAGGTCGGTGGGTGACCGTCTGGTTCCAGATAGCGATCTCCGTCAAATAGTTCGCCACCCCAGCCATTTCCGCTATCATCCGTCAGGAACTTTCCCTCACCATCCGACATGCGGTAATAAGCCTTTAACCCGGCTTCATTGCCCACCAGTGAATGATACATGTCGTTCTGAATTTCGCTGGCGCTGCGGGCGATGTTCCACAGGCGGACTTCATCGATCTGCCCCTGAAAAGCCAGGAAGGTATCGCTTTTCAGAAAGGCGCCCAGGCGCAGGGTAGGCAAAGCCCGGTTGTAAGGCTGGACGGTGGAGCCGCTGAGCATGCTGCCGACTTCAACCCCATTTTTAAAGGCGCGCCAGACTCCCTCAGCGTGCACCAGGCCAATGTGCACCCATTCACCGGGGGTATAACTGATCCCCAACAAACGGACGCCGTTCTGATCGTAATTGATCAACCAGATCCGATCCTGACCGTTCAGGTTGCCCTGATAAATACCCCACCAGCGCGGGTAATCCCCAAAAATCAGGTCGCATTCAAAGGCATAAGTACAATCTCTACCCGGGCGGGTTGGCAGTACCCACAGTGTGACGCTCTTGGTGTCTTCCCACCCTGGGCCGAATATGGATTGAGTCTCAGGCAAATAAACATAGTCATTTCGCCCGTCGAATTCCAGTGCGTAACCGGCGCTTTCAGCAAAGCTCACCTGTGCAGACGCAAGGGAAACCAGCGCGATAATCAGCAAGGCAAACCCGGATAGGGGCAGCAATGTAAGTTTTGACGATGTTTTCATCCTGGTAATCCACCCGTGATTAAGTCACCC
>JAGUYX010000001.1 GCA_020061145.1 Anaerolineales bacterium
CGCCGCCCAGCAGGCGCACCAGGCGGGACCGGGTGGCGTCCGCCGGGGGGATGTGGGTCACCTGCCAGCCGGGAAAGCTGCCCCGGACGTAAGTGTAAAGCGGTTGCACCAGCAGCTCGGCGGAAAGCTGGGTGGCCCGGTCGCCGGGGTTGGCCGCGCCGAAAAACACCGCCCGCGGCGGCAGGCTCACCGCCCGGCGGGATTCGTCCTCGCAGGTGACCACGCTGCGGGCATAACTGGCGTATTCTTCCAGGGTGGGGAAATAAATGCGACCCACGGCGTAGGAGACGCTCAGCTCGAACTGAAACGGGTAGGAAATGCTCCCCGGGTCGCCGACGATCAGCAGATAATACGGCACCCGGGTGGGGTCCACCAACCCGGGGCCGGCGTTGAAGCGGCGCAAAAAGGCGTCTTTACTCTCCTCGCGGCCGGCTGCCTGGGCGCCGATAAACTCGCGGTACAGGCCGCCCGCCTGGGAACGCCGCCGGTCGAGCAATTCCGAGAGGGCCTCCCGCACCGCCTGCTGCACGGCAGGCTCCCAGGCGGCAGGGAAGATCACCCCCCAGCCGGCGTCCGCCAGGTTCTGCGCGTCCAGCCCGGAACGCAGGGCGTAGCGTTTTTCGGTCGCCCGAGCATGGCGGGTTTGTAATTCCTGCAACTGGTTCTCCGCCCAGCGCGCCCCCAGGGCAGCCTTTCCCAGGTCCTGCGGCGGGAGCGGCGGCACCAGGTAGGCGCCGCGGTCGGGGTCGATGCCATTCAAGAAAACCCATTCGCCGGAGTCAGGGGGAAAACCGCCGGTCATGTTTACTTTTCCGCTTCTGCGTGCATGGATTTCACCCGCCAGGGCGCCAGGTCGACGCCGCCCAACGCCGGGCAAATCTCCTCCCGGCGGCGCAGGCCCAACCGCAGCCGGATATTACGCAAATGGGTGTAAATGGTGCTGGCGGAAGTGCCCAGCTCGCTGGCGATCTGGCGCACGCTCTGCCCGGCGCACCAGTGGGCCGCCACCTGCTTCTGGCGCGGGGTGAGGCCTGCCCAGGCAGCCCCGGCTGGTTTCTCAGGAACGCCGCCCGCTAAGTCCGGAGGAGCAAACGACGGCTCCTGAGGAGTAGAAGACAACTCCGGAGGAGCGAACGACGGCTCCTGAGGAGTAAAAGACAACTCCGGCGGAGCAAACGACGGCTCCTGAGGAGTAAAAGACAACTCCGGCGGAGCAGCCGCCAACTCTGGTGGAGTAAAAGCTAACTCCGCCGGAGCAGCCGCCAACTCTGGTGGAGTAAAAGCTAACTCCGCCGGGGCCGCCGGCGCGGGCAGGGTTTCGGCCAGCAGTTCCGCCGGGAGCAGCAATTTGGGGTCGAGCATTTTCGCTACCTGAGCCCGATCCACCTGCCCTTCGGGGATATAACCCACGAACACGTCCCAGGTATTCACCAGCCGCCCCAACGGGCGGCGAATAATGCCGATCTGCCCGGTCTCGAAGGTGAGCACGTTCCAGCCGTCGGTCATCTCGGCCACCTCCACCACGGTGGCTTCGTGCGTCCAGCGCAGCCAGTGTTTGACCTCCGGGCCGCGCACCAGTCTGGTTTTGGGCGGCTTTCCGGGGCGAGGCGGGCCGGCCGTTTGCTTCTCCACCAGCGGGCGGCTGGTGCGTATAAAACGATTCCCTTCCAGGCGGTAACGCCATTCTTCGGAATCCGCGCGGGCGGTTCTGGCTTTTTTCTCCTGCCGGGCCTGCGGCGCCAGATCGATGCCGGGCAGGGGGTGCGCAATCTGCCAGGCGTTGGGCTCCCGATCCACCCAGCCCAGGAAGAGGATGCTGGCCCCCGGCTTAAAATCCTGGGCGGAGACCGGGCGGCGGAAATACGCCTTACCCGGTTGGGCCGCCTGGGCGCGCAGGTACCAGTTGGGTCTGGCGGTCAGTCCCCCGGCGGGCTTCAGGCCGCGCAGGTGCTGGATGTGCTCGGCAATTTCGTTGCACACCGCCCGGGTGACCACCAGGCTGAGGGTGCGCTCGTGCGCCTTACGCCAGGAAGTGATGTCCTGGTTGATCCAGGCGTTCATCAGCATGTTCCAGTGGCGGCTTTCGTAGTCCCAGCGTTGCTGCTGTTCCTGGGGGGTGAGCTTTTCCCAGTTCTCGTCCTGGGCTTCTTCCAGGCGCAAATTGGTGCGCGCCACGATTTCTTTCCAGGCCCAGGCGGGCAGCTCGTTCTTCCAGCCTTTGAGGCGTTCGAGCACCTGCGCCTCGCTCAACCCGGCGACCGACTGCTCCGCTTCCTCGCCCTGGATGGCTTCCAGCATCCGCAAACGCTGGAAGGGGTTCTTCAGGCCGCTGATTTGCAAATCCACCTGGCGGACCAGGCGCGGGTCTGCGTTCTGCTTTTTCTGCAGTTCCAGGCGGCTGATGGCCTGCTGGCTCAGTTTTTCCACCTCCGGGGCGGGCAATTTGGCCAGGTTCTGCCGGACGCGCTCCGTCTCCAGCGATTCGAGCAGCTCGCGCGGGTCGGCCCAGCTGCCGTGGGCAGATTTGTAACGCATCCCGGAGAAATGGATCACCATATATTGCAGCCAGCGCGGGAAACGCCCCGGCTCGGCGATAAACCGTTCCAGGATGGCCTGGATCAAACGCGCCTGGTCCAGCTCCTGCAGCGCCTCCTCGTACTTCAGCAATTCCCAGCGCACGGCAGCCTGGGGCGTGATTTTGCCCTGCTTATCCGGCGCGGGCAGGCGGTTCAGGCGGGCGGTGTGCTCCTGCAGGCGGGTTTTGTGCTGCTCCACCTGCGCCCGGAGGGTCTGGGTCTGGGTTTCGTAGGGCGCCAGGATCTGGTGCAGGCGGGCTTCCGCGGCCTGCAGCTCCTTTTCGATTTCCTGGAAAACGGGAATATATGCCTGGTATTCGGTATCGTAACGCACAAAATAGGGGTGATCGGGGGCGAACTTTTCATACCAGTCCCGCCGGTTTTTCTTGCTGTTCAACTGGGTCTGGGCGGAGGCCAGTTTCGCCTTCTGGTTCTGCACGCCGTACTGGAGTTTGCGCACGTCGGGGTTGGAGAGCAGGGCGCGGTGTTGTTGCTGGATGGTCTTAATTTGCGCTTCGGCGGCGGAGATCTGGGAACGCAGGCTATCGATCTGCCCCTGGAGCCGCTGGCGTTCTCCCAAAATCTCCTGGGCCAGGGCGGGCGGCACGGCCTGCTTGCCCAGCGTCTTCATCAGGTCGATTTCGCGGTAATAGAGCAAAAAATCGCGTAATTTCGCCTCGCGGAACGGGTAAATCGTGGCGCTTAGGTCCGGGTGTTGCCATTGGAAATGGTATTTGGGCGTCACTGCGTTTCACCTCCGCAAATCAGGGCCAGATGGCGCAGGTTTTATGATACTCCTCCTGCGGAAAATATAGATCCCACTCGGCGCGCACCAGGTTGCGCCCGGCGGTACGGCAGGCCAGCTCGCCCAGCGCATCCAGGCGCAGGTAAACCAGGCGCGCCAGTCCATCCCGGCTGGCGCTGGCGACCAGGCGGCCGTCCGGGCTGGCGGCGAGTTGATTCACCACCATGCCGCCGGGGATGTTCAGGGGCTGGATGCCGCCCTGCGGGTCGCTCAGATCCCACAGGCGCAGGTGGTTATCCGCCCCGGCGCTGGCCAGCCAGGTTGTCTGCGGCACAAAGAGCAGGTCGGTGATTTCCCGGTTGCCCTGCGCCTGGAGCAAAAAGGATTCGCCCGGCGCACCGGAGACCGCCAGCTCGATTAAATCATACAGGCGGATGGTGCTATCCGCACTGCCGGAAGCCAGCCAGCGCTCATCCGGGCTGAACGCCACGCTGAGCGCCTCGCCGGAATGTTCCTCCAGGCGGAAGGGTGCGCCCACCCCCTGCGGGTCGACCTGCCAGAGCAAAACCAACCCGCTGTCTGTCGCGGCAGCCAGGTAATTTCCACCCGCCGAGAACGCCAGGTCGCGCACCGTCCCGGCATCCTCGCTCACCGGCCAAATCACCTGCGCGGCGACCTCCGCGGCGCAGAGATTCCAGATAAGCACTTCGCCGCGTTCGTCGCCAGACGCTGCCCAGCACCCCTGGGGGTGCACCGTGACGAAGTATACGCCCGCCTGGTGCCCGCCGAGCGGCGCAAATGGCGGCGCCTGCGCCTGCCCGAGCGGCCAGAGACCCAGCAAACCGTCCTGGCTGGCGCTGAGCAAAAGCCGGCTATCCGGGGTGAAAGCCAGGTCGCGCACGCGCGAGTTGTGCCCGGTCAGGGTCTGCGCCGGAGCGGTGAAGGAGCCAGCCTGCACATCCCAGATCAAAATGGTCCGGTCGCCGCCGGTCGTCGCCAGCCAGCGGCCATCCGGGCTGAACAATACCATGCTCAGGTCGTCGGTATGGGCGGTGGCGGATTGCAGCGCATCCCGCGGGTCTGCGGCGCTTAAATCCCAGAGCATCACCCGCCCGCCTTCGCGCCCGGCGGCGGCCAGCCAGCGCCCGTCGGGGCTGATATCCAGGGTGCGCATATCGCCCCGGTAGCCGGACAGCAAAATCGGGCTGGCGGCGTTGGAAGGGGCGCGCAGATCCCACAGGCGCAGGCGGTGATCGGTGCTTCCGGTCGCCAGGTACTCCCCGCCGGGGATAAAGACCATGTCTCGCACCGTCCCTTCGTGGCCGCGCAGGATCCAGCGTAACTGCCCGGCGGCATTGGCGGCGTTCCAGACGTTCACCGTGCCGTCGGTGCTGGCGGTATAGAGCAAATCGCCCGCCTCCGAAAAGAGCAGCCGCAACACGCCGCCGATATGCCCGCGCATGAAAATGCCGGTGGGCGGAGAAAAGCGCAAATCCCACAGGATCGCCAGGTTGTCCGTGCCGCCGGATGCCAGGCGCGTGCCGTCCGGGCTGAAGAGCAGGTCGCGCACCTCGCGGGTGTGACCCTCCAGGCTGAGCGGGTTTGCCGCCGGGTCGGCTGATTGCAGATTCCACACGCCGATCCGGCCGCGCTGGCCGCCCGAAGCCAGGCGATTCCCGTCCGGGTCAAAGGTCACCTTCAACACCGGCTGCCCGTGATTCAATTCCAGGGGCGGCGCCTCCGGCTGCTCCAGCGCCCAGACGTACACCCTGCCATCCGCGCTGCCGGCTGCCAGGCGGGCGCCCTGCGGGTCGAAGGCCAGGGAATTGATGTCGCCGCCGGTCACCAGGCGGGCCAGCAAAACCGGCGTAACGCCGGCGGTGTCCCATAATACGACGGTTGAATCCCGGCCGCCGGTCGCCAGGTAACGGCCATCGGCGCTGATGGCGAGCGCATCGATCGCTCCCTGGTGCTCCTGCAGGGTGAACAGGGCGGAGTCCCCGCTGCGAGCGGGCAGCCCCCAGATCAACAAAACCCCGGCCCGGTCCACGCTGGCCAGCCAGGGGCGCTCCGGGAAAAAGCGTACCTGGCTCACCGAACTGGTATGCCCCGCCAGCTCGATTGGCTGGGCGGCGGGGTCGTAAGCGTGCAAATCCCACAGGTAAAGCGTGGAGGCGCTGCCGCCCGCCGCCAGCCAGCGCCCGTCCGGGCTGGCATCCACC
>JAGUYX010000226.1 GCA_020061145.1 Anaerolineales bacterium
AACCACTTGAATAATCAATCGGAAAACCCCTGAATGAAATCAAACAGCCTTCAGTATAAGTTCCCGGAGGAACATTCATCTGAAGGCTGGATAATATTGATATACCGGCCTATTCCCCCACTAGTAAAATCAGCTTGCGCTAAAGGCAATTCGAGATCGGGTGTAAACCCTGACTCAGCCCAGGTATTCGCGTAATTTTCGTCGAATTGCAGGGTGTCGCAGGCGGGATAATGCCTGCGCCTCGATCTGCCGCACGCGTTCTCGGGTCACACCCATCTTACGGCCAACTTCTTCGAGTGTATAGGCCTGACCATCCAACAAGCCATAGCGAAGCTGCAGAATCCGTACTTCTCTGGGTGGCAAAGTGTTCAATACCGTTTCCAGGTGTTCACGCAACAGGTTATAGGTTGCAGTTTCATCCGGTGCTGGAATTTCTTCGTCCTGAATGAAATCACCCAACACAGAGTCTTCTTCATCATCCGTTGGCGTTTCAAGAGATAACGGTCGCCGGGCAACCTGGATCATGTTTTCCACTTTTTGTGGCGTAACTTCCAGAGATTCGGCCAGCTCCTCCACAGATGGATCGCGCCCCAGGCGTTGAGTCAACTGATGTTGCACCCGCAACAGCTTATTGATCTGGTCGCCCATATGCACCGGCACACGGATGGTACGTCCCTGATCGGCAATGGCACGGGTAACTGCCTGGCGAATCCACCATGTAGCATAGGTGGAAAACTTATGGCCTCGCCGGTAATCAAATTTTTTTGCGGCGCGGATCAGACCGATATTCCCTTCCTGGATCAGATCCAGAAATGGAACACCACGACCCATGTATTTTTTCGCCACACTGATTACCAGCCGAGAGTTTGCAGTAATCAGATGCTCACGAGCGGCCCAACCATCGCGAATCCAGACTTGCAAATCACGACTCCGGTCATCTGATCCGGTACCCACAGCCAGTTCTTCCCGGGCAATACGCCCACGCTCGATGCGTTGAGCCAGCTCCACTTCTTCTTCTGCGGTTAATAAGGGTACCCGTCCAACCTCTTTGAGATACAGACCGATGGTGTCGTCGGTATCAATATTTGCCAGGTAATTATCATCCTCGCCTAAGTCGCGCTGAATTTCATCGTCTAGCTCATCATCTTCAATCAGGTCATCATCGCTCGGGCCACCGACTGTGGAATCGTCCACATAGGGAATCCCGGCACTGATTAATGCTGCAAACGCTTCTTCTAATTGGTCTACGTCCTGTTCGGCTTCCGGAAAAAAGACCAAAATGTCGTCAATGGTGACGTAAGATTTTTGTCGCCCGAGTTCGATCAAACGTGCGATAGCAGAATGCTCGTCATCCTCGCGTTCGTCAATCTCGTTTAACAGTTCCTCATCAATCATACTTTCTCCTGATCGTAAATATGCCCATCAACAATAAGTTTAATATGAGCATACTCTTTTTTATAGTCAAAATCAATAGCTCTATTCATCTCTAACAAAATAATAATAATTGTATAATAAATATTAAGGATAATACACAGAAAAAGCACGGCAACCCATGGCAGCAGTGCTTGTGAAAAATTTATCCAGTTGCAGTACAAGTTTATACAAAAATCGATTCTGAAAGTCAAGTATTCAAGCCGATATTAACGCAATGCTAATCTTGGTAATTGGTTGAGTTTTGGCCAATTTTGTAGTTGAATGAAACAGCCTCACGATAGCAAGGCATAACAAGCGGCTCATGAATTTAGACATGAATAAAGCCATTCGTCCAGCTTCACCAAAATCTTACTCGAGTAACCCACTACAGTGAGATTTCCAACAATTGGAACACATGGCTTGACACATATTTTTCCATTATGTACAATCAAGCAAGTTTGTGCGCTGGTGGGGATCCATTTTCACACTGGCCTGCGAAAAATCCCAGAAGCAGCAGTAACATCGGAAAATATCGCATTGGCACCCTATCAAACCAGTTTTCCTTTTTATTGGAATCGTTTTCACAAAAGCAGTAACCTATACTCATGGGAAATATCCACGGCGAAGCGACGTTGTGGATTGTTCTATTTAACTTGAATCGAGGAGAGAATCGATGACAGCTATGCAAGGAATTGAGCCCTTTGAGCAAATCATGATTTTGATTGTGCTCGCCACAGCCTTTATCGCCTTGATTTATGCCTACTGGCTTGCCCGGCAGACATTTGCAGCCGATAAAGGCAGTTCTGCCATGCAACGCATCTGGGGTTTCATTCGCGATGGAGCCAACGCTTATCTCCGTACACAACTACGTACTATCGTTGTTTTGATTTTATTATTGACTGTAGCCATGTTTTTAAGTGTTTCGCTGGTGAAGCCAACCGGTGAAGCCAACGAACTGTTTTGCCAACAAGCAGTTGAAGAAGCATACATTGCTGATATTGCAGCAAAAACAGGTTTAAGCCAGGAAGCAATCCATACGGGAATCCTGGACACTACCCCAAAGCTATTCGCCATTGCCAATGGATATTCCGAGTTCAATCCTGAGAGGGTAGCTGCAGGCGTATCCTGTCAACAGGCTGTTACCTGGATTGCGATCGGGCGATCATTGGCCTTTATGATGGGGGCTTCATTTTCTGCCCTGGTAGGCTACATCGGTATGAACATGGCGGTTCAGGGCAATGTGCGGGTTGCCGCTGCTTCCCGCACCAGCTTCAATAAAGCCCTGACGATTGCCTATCGGTCTGGTACGATCACCGGAATGCTTACCGATGGGCTTGGCCTGTTGGGCGGTACTTTGATCTTTATAATTTTCGGTAAAGCCGCCCCAGATGTGTTACTCGGTTTTGGGTTTGGTGGAACATTGTTGGCTTTATTTATGCGGGTCGGGGGAGGCATCTATACCAAAGCGGCGGATGTCGGAGCAGATCTGGTTGGAAAAGTTGAAGCCGGGATGGAAGAAGATGATCCTCGCAACGCTGCGGTAATTGCCGACCTGGTGGGTGACAATGTTGGTGATTGTGCAGGCATGGCGGCAGATATATTCGAATCTTACGAAGTTACCATTGTCTCCAGCCTGATTTTAGGGTTAGCACTCACCAGTCTTACCGGGCAGCTTTTCTGGATAGTCTTGCCGTTGTTGGTACGCGGCATCGGCGTGATCAGCTCGATTGTCGGTACCTACGCAGTCTCACTCTGGAAGGTCGACGATGCCGAAGAAGCCATGTACAAATCCTATGAGCTTTCCAGCGCAATTACCATTGCTTCAACCTTCCTGCTTTCGGTATTGTATGCTGGATCGCTCAACCCGGAAGGCGACCGCCTGACCTATCTTTCTTTGGGTTCGTTGGTGGCTGTTGGGGTGGCTCTGGCAGTCACTTTCAACCCGCTAACTTCCCTGGCAACCAGCGCCAAAAGCCCACGCGTGCAAAATATATCAAAAGCCACCATGTTTGGTCCTGCGCTGGTCATCCTGGAAGGTCTTTCTCTGGGTTATCTATCCAGCGTCTGGTCGGTTCTGGTTATTGTCGCCAGCCTGGCAGCCTCCATTCTGGTTTATACCTTCACCTTCCCTAAATCCCTGCATCTGCCGGCAATCATCATCGGTGGCGTGATCGCGTTGGTTGTCTTGATACGGAGCTTACGCAAGCGCGAGGTGATCAATGGCATTTTCTATGCCATGTGGATTATGGTCGCCGCGTTATTCCTGATCAGTATGCGGGAGGCTCCTGAAGCCAATCGCTTCACCTATATCCTGTTCGGGGTTTCACTGATTGGCGTGGGTATGTTGTCCCATACCGGCAATAACGTAAGCATGGATACCTTCGGACCGATTTCCGACAATGCCAACGGCATCGCCGAGTTATCGAAAGATGATTTCTCCGTTGAAGCGCGCCAGATTTTGGCCGACCTGGACGCGGCTGGTAATACAACCAAAGCAATTACCAAAGGAATTGCCATCGGTTCCGCAGTGATTGCCGCGGTTTCATTGTTCGGTTCATTCTTTACGGATATCGAACGGGTCATCCCGGTTGAACGGCTTGAATCGTTCACACGGGTGATCAACCTGGCCAATCCGACGGTATTTGTGGGTTTGCTGATCGGCGGCGCTTTACCTTTATTGTTCAGTGGGTTGTTGATTAAGGCAGTTAATCGGGCAGCCGGGTACATTATGGCTGAAGTTCGACGACAGTTACGCATACCTGCAATCCTGGCCGGGACACAAACCCCCGATTATGCCCGCGCGGTGACCATTTCTACACGCGCAGCACAAACCGAACTCGTCCCGTTGGGATTGATTGCAATCCTGGCACCGATTGCAGTGGGTCTGTTACTTAAGGAACAGGCCCTGGGTGGTTTTCTGGCCGGCGTGATTCTCTCCGGACAGCTCCAGGCGGTTTTTATGGCAAATTCTGGCGGCGCCTGGGACAACGCCAAAAAGTTTATCGAAGATGGCAATTACGGCGGTAAGCACAGTGAAAACCACAAAGCCAGTATAGTCGGCGACACGGTTGGTGATCCGTTGAAGGACACCGCCGGGCCGGCATTAAACCCAATGATCAAGGTAATGAACCTGGTGGCTTTGATCATCGCCCCGATCGTGGTTCAGACTACCTCCATAACTGTGGGTATACTGATTGCCATCATCGTTTCGGTTCTCCTGATTATATGGAGTGTGAGACGCAGCGATCGCCCTGAGGAAAGCTTTGATTTTTCCGAAGAAAAAGCCTGACTCCTCACAAAGTTGAGATCGTGAGGGATCATATAATGGCTACCGGATTTTTCGGTAGCCATTTTCTTATCGGGCAGCTTTTTCAATTTACTCAAACTGGTGGAAGAATCATTGGTAATTGGTAACACACTTGCAACTTGGTTCAGAATAAGGCATACTAGGTAATCGGGATGCCTCGTACAAACCGCATGGTTGGAGAATTTATCGGGTGAAAATCGGTCATCTGGCGGGGAATTTCCAATATTTTGGCAACATCTACCTGGAGTGATGCAAATGGCAAGCATAAATCTGCGTGCATATCATGAAGAAATCGATACGCTAATTAATCTGGGGCGTTACGAAGAAGCTATTGCTCATTGCCGGCATATCTTGCAGATCTACCCTAAATCTGTCGATACCTATCGTTTGTTAGGAAAGCCGTACCTGGAATCGAAACAGTATCCCGAAGCGATCGATGTGTTTTCTCGAGTTTTATCCGTTATTCCAGATGATTTCGTCTCTCACCTGGGAATGAGTATCGTACGCGAGGATGAGGGCAACCTGAACGAAGCCATATGGCATATGGAGCGCGCCTTTGAAATTCAACCCTACAATAATGCCATTCAGGACGAGTTACGTCGATTATTTGAACGGCGAGATAAGGTTGACCCGCAAAGAATTCGTCTGAACCGGGCCGCCTTGGCGCGCATGTACGCCCGCGGTAACCTTTACCAGCAAGCTGTGGCTGAACTACGCCTTGTCCTGACCGGGCAACCCACTCGCCTGGATTTACAGTTATTGCTGGGTCAAATGTATGTCCGCCTGGAAAAGGTTGTGGAAGCCGCGGAAATTGCCAGTAAAGTTCTCCAAAAATTGCCTTACTGTCTTGAGGCGACCCGCATTCTTGTGCGCATCCTGGATGAAAAGGACCATCCTGAGGAATACAACACATATTTTGAGCGGCTGGTTGAGCTCGATCCCTATATTGCCTTCGCTCCGAAAGACACCTATTCAGCGACGGAAGTCCCCGATAACTCAGTGGTTATTGAAAAACTGGATCTGGCCGGAACCGAATTGGTCAGCTCTACAGAGAAAGCTGACTGGATGACTTCCCTGGGCCTCTCCTCAAGCGATTTTGAAACCCATCTGGATGAAGAGTTACCCGACTGGTTAGTTGCTGCCGCTGAAGAAGCAGGTGAAGGTTCCGATAACGCAGAAGCAAGCCCAACCGACCAATTAGATCGCGAATCGGCCAATAGCTTCACCGACTCCGACCAGGATCTTGATCAAATTGAATGGCTTGGAGAAAAAGAGCAAACTGAAGGTGAACTGAGCGAAATATTTTCTCCAGGTCCGGAATCCGAAAGTGAATTCTCTCTCGATTGGTTGGATGAGATCGAACAGGTGGGGGATGATGAGCCAAAGCAAGTCGTCTCACCCGGGGAAGCTATTTCCGAGGCTGAAGATGCAGATTTTCCAGAGTGGTTAAAAAGCCTGGCACCAGACGAAGAGGAAAAGGTGCTCACAGGTAAAACCGCCCTGGAAGAGCTGGAGGCTGACGATTTTTCCCAACCATCTGGATTAGATGAAGAATTGGGCTGGGACGATACCGGGCTGCAGGAGGGTTTGCCAGCGGAAATTGATGATGAGGCTGAAGTACCCGGGTGGCTATTGGAAATCGACCAAGAAGAAGCCTCCCCTCAAGCGGGTGAAATGGAAATATCTGAAGCAACCACCTCAATCCTTGAATCTCCGGAGACCGAGGGGGCAGAAGGAGATGAACATTCCAATTGGGTAGAAGAATTTACTGCAGAAAAACCCGAAACCACTCCCTCCGCTCAAGCGAGCACAGACTACGAACTACCCGAATGGTTGAAGGGGATCGAAACGGACGAACCACGTGAACAGGCCA
>JAGUYX010000113.1 GCA_020061145.1 Anaerolineales bacterium
GCCGAGACAAATGTGTTTACCCACCAGGCTGGCTCAGGAGCCTGTTTGGCACGTAAGCATTCCCATAGAATCCGGGTAAAAGCCACACAGCAGGCGTTCGATGCCCGGTCGTTGTGGGTGATCATCCCGGCCAGGGCTGCATCTGCCCACAGCGCCGCAGACGGCTGGCGCAGGTGGGGAATCAGCACCGGCGCAATGCGCATCAGCGCGCCGTTTCCAGCGGATGGCTGACCGGATTGTTCCCAGGGTAGTCCCTGATCTTTGTAACTGCGCAGGAAAGCTCTGACCGTGCTGCCGATGCCGAAAATTTGATTCTGGCTGAACTTGCGCGCCAGATGTTCGGGATTTAACCCCCCGTCTTCCAGGGATTGTTCCAGGGTCCAAAATGCCATTTGGGAGTCGTCTGTCGGCATCCCGACCGGGCGATCGTTGGCGTGCCGGTTGGGCAGGTAATCGCGGATTTCACCATAGGTCTGGCGGCGAACGGGCGGCAGCCGCGACTCGGTCGTATTCCCCAGGGCGTCGCCAATTGCCACACCAAGCAGCATGCCTTCAACGCGCTCAAAATCCCAATCTACGGGAAGCGGAGCCGGCGCCAGTTTCAGGAAAGGCGCCGGTTCGAGGGCAATCCGCCCTTTATCGAAAAGTTGGTCCAGCAGGGAGGTGTTATCCATGTTCGTTGGGTCCAAATTCTCTAACAACCGCCCTGTTCAATAGCCGGTCTACAGAGGGAAGGGAACGCAGAGAGGAGGACATGCCTGGACAACTCCAGGCAAAAATAAGTCGTTCTCAGAACACAAGTGTACCATCACGCGATGTCCCCGCCGTTGAAATAGATAATAAATCGGTCTAATCTAGATTGTTTTACCGATTTTCTACACTGTGCTGGATACATATACTGCGGTTAATTGGTGAGGCGAGGACCCGTGTTTTTCCCCTTTCCTGGGAAAAACGAGATCAAATCCGTGAGGTCTGAAACTACCGCAGCCGACAGTCACGAGGAATTCAGGACTCTCCATGCATCATTCCAACAAAAAGTGTTCAGCGTTCCTGTTTGCTTTTATTTGCATAACGGTTGTCCTGGCATTTACCACAGGTGTGCAGCCCATCCAGGCAGAAGAGGATACCTGTCTAAATTGCCACAGCGACCAGGAGTGGTTGAAGGAGTACACCGTGAATTGGTCTAAGGTGTACGTCGATCCAACGCAGATGGCTGAGGAGGCTCACGGGGGATTGGATTGTGTCACATGCCACACCGGCGATCCAACGAAAGATACCCCCGAGGAAGCCTGTATCGGGATTGCTTACAAAGATCCGGCCGCCCCGGAGACCGTGCGGAAGACTTGCGGAAGTTGCCATCCCGAAATCACCGATCGTCACCTGTCCTCAATTCACTCCACACTCAATGGCATTCGTCTTTCGCTACATGATTTGGTCGGTGAGGAAGAAGGCGAGGCTCGTTTTCAGGCTTCCTGCAATAAGTGCCATACAACCTGTTCAAGCTGCCACATGGAGCAGCCAGGCGCTCACGGCCTCCTTCAGCCGCAGGTAGAAAGCCATTCTTTCGCCGCCGAATCCTCAACGGATGTATGTGTTGCGTGCCATGACGGCACCGGGGTATCCTATTTGGGCAACCCTAAAGTTGAAGGGGCTGTGCCCAGCTCCATGGCGGAAGCAGGTATCGAGTGTATGGGGTGTCATGTCGAAGAAGACGTACATGGCACTGGTGTACGCACCAATTTCCTTTCAGAAACAGAGAAACCAAAGTGTGAGACATGCCATAAGGATCCAGGTTACCTGGTAAGCGTCTCCGAAGGGCAGCGGCTCGCTCCCCAATTCGATGAGGAAAATCCGGCCCATGCTGATCACAAGAACTCCCTAAGCTGTGTAGCCTGCCATACCCAATGGTATCAGAGCTGCTGGAACTGCCACGCTGGCCGCGAGGAAAGATCGACGACCGATGTTTACCTGGCGGTCAACCCGTTGACGAACCTGGTGCACCCCGCAGTGCATTCCCCCGCGACCAGTCCGGACTGGGGTGACATCCCCGCAGAGATCGGCGGAGGCTGGGCGATTAAATCCCGGCACAGTTGGGGAGAGTCGTTAACTTGCGAGTACTGCCATACCGATGCAGCGGTTTATATCACAGGCAAGGATCGCCAGGCGCCTTTTGTCGGTGTTTGGGGGGAAGGTCGTGCACAGGCCGCCTTTGTGGACGAGACCGCGATCCAACAGATCTTGATCGACGCGGAAGCGCTGGCTGCTGGCGTCCATAAAGATACAGGCTGTCTCGACTGCCATTCCACGACCGATGATGCCGTTTGCAGTGAATGCCATGCAAACGTAGAAAAATCCGGATTGACACTTCTGGCTGATGAGACCGATTGGTCACGGACTGGCTACGCCACTACCCGCGACAATCTTCGGGAAATCGAAACCATCCTGATAGAGCTCGAGGCGCGGGGCATCCAAACTGGTGATTGGAGTGAGCAATGGTCAAGTATTAACGAAGACTATCTGCAGGGTTCGAAAACTTTCCACGACAAACCTGGAGAAACGCAAAAAGCGATGGATGAGATTGCCGGGAGGTCGGAGAACTTGATCGCAGAAGTCGACCGGGCAATGGAAAAAGATAACGCTCGCAGAGACTGGTTGCTGGCAGGCATTCCCTTTGGGCTCGGAGTCATAGGAGCAGTTGTACTTGGTTATGTCGTCGAAAAACCAAATCGGAAGGATGAGGTGAATCACAAATGCGAAGAAACAGAGTGATTTTTGTGACTGTATTTGTTTTTGGCTTGATCGCTGGCCTTGGCATCGGAATGATGATCGGTAGGGGTGGTTCAAACGCAGATCTGGCGCAGGCAAATACTGAACTGGAGGCCCGCCTGGATACAGCCACTGAAAACTATATGATCTTGATGAGGGAGTATAACAAGCTGTTTTCTTCGAAAACCGCTTTCCTCGCTGGATCTCCTGTTCAGGTGAGCTCTGCCTCTGAGAACCAACCAGCCGTGATCGTGACGCAAGAGCCGACAACAACCTCTGAACCACAGGTAATTGCCACGAGCACCCCAACCCCTCTACCGGTTGGAGATACCGGCAAACCGGTTGCGGATTTTGAGGCGGAATCGATCAACGGAACCGGACCCCTGGAAGGGCCCCCTCCTCAGCCTTTCCAATTTACAGACAAGTCCACCGGAGTAATCACCAGTTGGTTATGGGACTTCGGCGATGGCACGACCAGCAATGAGCAGCATCCCTTGCATACCTATGAGAAGTGCCCTGGCGATGCCGAGCTGTGCACCGTGTCTCTGACGGTCTGCGGACCAGATGGCTGCGACACCATGACCAAGGTTGATTACTTGTGGGTCTCTGAGTCCTGCACCGGGTGCTAGCCGGGACTTCCCATAAGATAACGAATGGGAAAAGGTAGCATGCACTTCAAGAAACTCTTTCGTACACTCGCCGTTGCCACGGTCGTAGTTGTGTGGGGAGCCGGGTTAACCGTTTCCCGCACCGCGCTTGCCCGTGATGCAACCCAGGCAGCCAGCCCAGGGGATGAGTGCGTCACCTGCCACTCCACCCCCGGCCTGGGGATGCGTTTCACTACGGGTGAGATCGTCTCGGTCTACGTCGATCCGTGGCAGTGGGAGCAGTCCGTTCACGGTTCGACCCTACAATGCACCGCCTGTCACGCTGACAGCGCGGTTTATCCTCACCTGGGGCGCGCAATTGCCCATCCGAGTCCCCGGGAGGTGGGGTACCTGACGCGCGGGTATGCTACCTGCGGTGAATGTCACCAGCAACAGTATGTGGAATATCTGGGAAGCGTCCATGCGATCGCGCTCCGGGATGGCCAGGCCGAATCCGCGGTGTGCAGCGACTGCCATGGGGATCACGACATCGAGCCGGCAGAAGCGAAACGAGATGGTTTGTCCGTCAGGACAGCTGTGATCAACTGTGGAAAATGTCACCAAGAGGAGTTCCAGCAGTATCAGAATAGCGTGCATGGTAAAGCACTCTTGAATGGCGGTGATCCGAACGTTCCTGTCTGTGTAGACTGCCACGGTGTGCATGCCATGGGCGATCCAACGATGCCTGGATTTCGCCGTCAGTCACCCTATCTGTGCGCCTCCTGCCACGCGGATGAGGCGCTGATGAAAGAATATGGATTATCGGCCTCTGTTATGGAAACGTATGTCGCTGATTTCCATGGGACAACAATGCGGATGATTTCTTCTGATGATGCACCGATATCTGCCGGCGCTGCGCCTGGAGTAGCGATGTGTTACGACTGCCACGGGGTCCATGAAATCCGCAGCATGGTCGATGCGCAAAACCCGGCCAGCGGTGATGGTTTGCTGGATATCTGCCAGGAGTGCCACGAGAACGCGCCGCAGGATTTCCCTGCCGCCTGGTTAGGGCATCGCAAGCCAGATTCCGACCGCTTTCCTCTTGTATTCTGGATCCAGCGCATTTACTCCATTGTAGTTGGTGGGATGATTATCGTCTTTGTAGGCCATATCGGCCTCGACTTTGGGAAGATTATCGTTGGCAAGTTACGCGATGAGAGGAAGAGGAGGAGAGCTGAATGAGTGAAATCAACCTGGAGAGGTTTAGCCGATTCTCTCGAAGTGAGCGCATCCAGCACGCCCTGTTGCTGGTCATGGTAACGTTGCTGGCGCTGACCGGACTGCCACAAAAATTCAGTTCAATGGATTGGGCGCCGGTCATGATACGCATGCTCGGTGGTGTGGAGGTTGCCCGCCTTATTCATCGTTTCTGCGCATTCACTCTTATCGCCGGGATGACCTATCACGTGTTGTATGGTTTGTATCGGCTGGTCTTAAAGCGCGCCAGGTTTGAAATGCTGCCCAGAATCAGGGATTTTAATGATTTGAAAGGAAACATCGCCTATTTCGTTGGAATCAAGAAAGAGCGACCGCGTTTCGAGCGCTTCAACTATATTGAAAAGTTTGAATATTGGGCGGTGCTGTGGGGGATGGTCGTGATGACGCTCACCGGCTTGATCTTATGGTTCCCTGCCAGTGCCGCCAGGATTTTGCCTGGGCTTGCCATTCCCGCTGCCAAAGCTGCTCACAGCGGTGAAGCCTTCCTGGCTATAACCGCGGTCGTAATCTGGCACATGTATAACGCTCACATGAGTCCCAGGGTGTTCCCCATCAATAAGTCCATCTTCAATGGGAAGATCTCAAGGCATGAACTGATGAGCGAGCATGCAAGCGAGTACGAGCGCCTCACCGGCGAGGAAGTGCCGGGAGAAGTTCTTGCGGAACGGCCGGAGGTTTCTTGGTCCATGCTCCTGACTTCCGGTCTGGTGGGCGTGTTGCTGGTTAGTATGTTCACTATCTTGCTGTACTGGAGCATCACGCCGCCCAAGCCGGCTCTTCTGCCACCTCTTCACCCTCCTCTGGAGCGGAACTCGATCCTTGTGACGGAAACCCCTTACGGTGCAGACCCAACCGTTTTCTGGGCGGGGCTTCAGGCACCTCCCGTGGCAGACTTCTCTGTCGCTCAAGAAGAAGTGGGGGAGGGTGGAGCGGCCATCCAGGAACTCCGTTTCCACGACCAATCCACTGGCCAGGTGACGAGCTGGTTGTGGGATTTTGGCGATGGAGAGACCAGCATGGATCAAAACCCAGTGCACGTTTATAAAGGGACATGCCCGGCAGGCGATCACTGTCTTGTTTCCCTGATTGCCTGCGGACCGGGTGGCTGTAACCGTCTTACAAGACCAACCTTGATCCAGCCGCACAGGTAATAGCCCCTTGGTTAGTCAGCTATTCCCGTGAGAAACCGTCCGCCAATATCGTGAGGTAATCGGCATGAGCAAACCTGGTTACACAGAACCGACGATCCTGGAGAGTTCCCTGACCCCTCTCATCCAACACTTTAATGATCACCTGGGCAAGGTGCGTTTTATCACCCTGCTCTCTCCCACCTGACCGAAGTGAATTGACAAAGGTACCCGTGCGGTACGAAATGGTATCCTCGAAGCTTTTCCGGGTGCTGATATTGCGATCATGGTGGTCTGGATCAGTATGATGGAGGGTGATACTTTGGAAGCTGCGCGCAAAGGTAGCGAGACCTTGCCCGATCCCCGGATCCGATTCTTCTTCGACCCCATCCAGCAATCGGGGCAGGCCATCGCGGCCAGTCTGGGAAACCCCAGGGAAGTCGCCTGGGACGTTTACCTCTTCTACCCACCAGATTCCGTTTGGGAAGGACGGATCCCCCCCGGACCTGAGATGTACATGCATCAGTTGAGTGATAGCTGGGCAGACCAGGGACGCTTGTTTCAAGACCTGGAGCTGGGCAAGGAACTCCACCGCGAGATGTCCATACGAATTGACAGATACAAAGTCGGCAAAGTGAAAGAATGAAGCGGCAAAGAGAGATTTGTAATACCCTGCTCCTGGCGTTGGCAACAGCCGTGCTTGCCGCTTGTATGTCTGGCACGGAGGCCTCGCCATCTCCCATTATCCCCACACGGGCGGGAACACCTGCCCGTGAAACCACCGCTTCGCCTGCCCCCACACCAGTCCCACTCGCGCAGATGGCCGCAGATGAAGACGAACCCGGGAGTGAAGAGGGGGCGGAGGAGATCGATTGGGGAGAGGAGATCGGTCTCGATACTGTCATCGAGCTGGCGAAACGGGACGATCTGGTCGAAATTCAATGGCACGTGATGCCGAACATCATCCGGGTGTTAATTGCAGATGGCAGTATTTATCATTTCAGGAATGAAAATTCAGGGATCGATATCATCAGAACTCTGGAGAATGCCGGTATCACGGTTGGGAAAGGAGGCGTTACCGTTCGATTCTCCTTTTGCAATTGAGAGGCGCCTTAACCCTGGTCAGGGTTAGGGAAGTGTCGGGTGAGCTTGGGAACGATGCCATACAGCAGCCTCGTACTGCAATATTTTTATGCACGGAAAGGCCTCGGAGATGTGCAGGATCCCGATGGGATCGGTGAAGCCAGCAGCGAGCGGATCTACATTCGCATCGCAATACGGGTGAGTGAGGACCACATTGTGGAGGTCAAATATCGTTGCCCCACCTGTGTGGTTGCCATCGCCGCGTGCAGTGCCCTGGCAGATCGGGTTGAGAACCTGACCCTGGAGGAGGCAGCGCATGTTTCTCCGGACGAGCTGAGCGCCATGCTCGGCGGCATCCCAAAAGAGCGTTACGATCGTTGTATTCTTGCGGTCGATGCCTTGAAGAGAGCAATCAATAACTACAAAGTAAATCGAAAGGATTGAGACCATGAAAGTCGCCTATATCTTTTCTACCACGAATAGCCACAAGATCCTGGACACAATGATTCTGCCGCAATTGGAAGAAAAAAGGCATGGCGTTACCGTCGTTGGGATGTTTTTCTTTTTCGATAACACCTTCTTTCTCATGAACGGGACGGACATCGGGGCGCGCCTGCAGAAGATCCAGGGAGAAACGGGTATGCTGCTCATGGGCTGCGACCAGTGCATTTTCGAGCGCCATCTTGCCGACAAACTCATTCCTGGCGCGCGCATGGGATGTTTCCCCGACCTGTATCAGGCATTGGGCCCTGCTGCACCTGATCAGGTGATCACGCTTTAGTTCTTCTTTCCCTTCCCGGCTCGTCCGGGAAAATCCTGATGGCGGAGGGCTGCCCCTCGGGAGACGAACGAGCGTTGAGGAAAAGCCGTGAACAAGATCCTGGTTGAGTTCTTCAGCACCTGCCCGGGTTGAAAAGCTGATGAGCAGTTGGTAACTGCTATCTGCGCCAGCCCTGCTTGGCGCGACAGGGTCGAGCTCAAGGTATATCGCCTGGACCAGGACCCTTCCGAGGGCAAAAGGTATGGGAATATTCGGGGAGCCACGGTCGTGATTAACCAGAGGGACATGCTTCGACGGATAAACGCCTATGCCTTGCAGCAAGCCTTAGCACAGGCAGAAACAAACCAGATAAACGAACACCTGGCCGTGAATAATGAGTGGTTCCATGAATAGCACTATGCTGATCCTCTTGTTCACCCTCCTCTCAACAGTGGCTCTTCTGCTGTTGGCAAACAAGCTCCGCCTTTTCCGCGACCGGGAAGTGGTTGGATCAATCCTTCATTTGGCGATCACTGACCGGGAAAGCGTGCGGCTTGGCATCGTAGCCGCGGCAATGTATGTGGCGGTTTTTATGATTTTTGGCGGTCAGGGTGGCCGTATCCATGTTTTTTGGGGACGCTGGATCCTCACCATGACCGCCGGTGATGCCGTTCTTGGCGTGTTCATCGCGTTCCTGATCGGACTGGCGGTGGTCCTGATCTCCTACAGTATCAAAGCCATGGGATTGCCCAAGGCTGGAAAGGGCGGAATAGGCGTATTGGGCACGGCGCTTGCCATGCTTGCTTCTTTCTGTCCCTGATGACTCCCCATGATCACAGCTCTGGTCGGAGCTGCAGGAGCCGTATTCTTAGCCAGCTATTGGAGCCTGCTGGCGCTTTTGTCGATCGATATGCTCCTGGCCAGCGTTTTGATGTTGGTAGCGAAGTTGAGAGATGAGGCGACTTGAATATGACAGCCAAGCGAGTCCTAGTTAAGGACTGGAACAACCAACCCGATAACCCTATGCCGTTGCTGCGTTTGTTCGAGACCGTTTAGAGATGATTTACCTGGATCATGCCGCGACGACCCCCGTCCGTTCCGAAGTGCTGGATGCCATGATGCCCTTCTTCTCGTTAAATTATGGCAACCCTTCGAGCCTTCATCATAAAGGCCAGGAGGCCTCTCAAGCGCTCGAAGATGCCCGCCAGTCAATCGCCAAAGACTTGAATTGTTATCCGGATGAGATCGTTTTTACAAGCGGCGGTACAGAGAGTGATAATCTTGCCATCCGCGGGTATGCATTTGCCAATCAACGAAACGGCAAGCACATTATCACCTCCTGCGTCGAACACCATGCTGTTCTAAACACCTGCCGCCAGCTTCAACAACACCATGGTTTTGAAGTCACGTACCTGCCGGTCGATTCGACCGGGATGGTATCCCCAGACGATTTCCAGGGGGCGATCAAACCAGAGACGATCCTGGCGAGCATCATGTATGCCAACAACGAGGTGGGCACGATTGAACCCATTCGGGAATTGGCCCGGATTGCGCATGACCACGATGTCGGGTTTCATACGGATGCCGTCCAGGTCTTGGGACTGATAGATTTGAATTTGAGAGAGCTCGGGGTGGATATGCTCTCGCTCTCAGCCCATAAGTGTTATGGCCCCAAGGGTGTAGGGGTGTTGTTTGTGAAGCGCGGGGTCCTGCTCATGGAAATCCATGCCGGCGGGGGGCAGGAGAGCACACGCCGCTCTGGGACGGAAAATGTACCGGGGATCGTCGGCATGGCTACGGCAATCCACCTGGCCTTCTCGGGTTACCGGAAAAACCTGCATCGTTTGGAGAAGTTACGCGACCGCTTGATTGAGTATATCCTGGAGGAAGTACCCGGTGCCCAGCTCACAGGACATCCTGCTCAGCGCTTACCGAATTCCGCCAGTTTCACCTTCCCGAATATACCTGGCCCGGATGAATTGATTTTATTGCTTGATTTGAATGGAATTGCGGCCTCCAGCGGGTCAGCCTGCCATGCGAAATCCATCGAACCTTCTCATGTGCTCACCGCAATGGGCGTTTCTCTGGAGCGATCCTCCGGCAGCCTGAGGCTCAGCCTGGGATATGAGAATACAGAAGAGGAGATCAAACAGGTGCTGCACATCTTGCCAGAGGTGGTGATGGAACTGCAAGGGCTGTCGGGGGGCTTTCATGCTACGAACAGCAAAGCAAAAAATCCATATCTAGAATCGGGAAAATAGATAGTTGTACCTATTACTATCGACCGGACCGTTCCTGTATGATGCATCTGAAAACTGTCTTCATCGGATTCGAAGAGAAAGGAGAGGAAAAATACGCCAGATCGCCAAACATTACCGATTTTTCGTAACGTCTATTCCTATGCAACTCACAGAACATCAAAAGGAGTATGCAACCAATGCGTAAGAAGTTTGCAATAGCTGTCCAATTGATGCTGACGCTGGCAATGATCCTTGCCGCGTGCGGCGCCCCGGCAGCTCCGCAAGCCACGCCTGAGGTCATCAAAGAGACCGTTGTCGTAACCCAGCAAGTGCCCGTGGAGGTCGTTAAGACCGTCGAGGTCCCAGTCGCACCCTCCGAGTACTCGATAACGGTGCTGAATCCCCAGGGAGCGATCCCGTTCGCCAGTGATCTGGCGCCGCGCCTCGATACCCTGGAGGGAAAACGTGTGGCCCTGTGGCTTTCCGCGACGCCTGATCATACGTACGCTGGACAGGGAGCGCCGCTGTATGATGAGTTGGCGAAGATGCTGAAAGAAAAATTCGCCACCATCGAGATCATCCCTTACACTGATCTTCCCATGAAGTATTCCCCCGCCGATGAGGTTATCGCGGCAATCACCGCGACGGAACCCGATGCAGTCGTTGTCGCCTTCGGTGGCTGATGAGGGTGCCTTGGAGCGATGGGTTCCATCGCAGTAGAACTGGAAAAACTGGGTATCCCAACAGTAACTCTTTACAACGAACGGCATGAGACACGTTTCATGGGTACCGTGTTGGCAAAAGGTTTTGCCGATTATCCGGCAAAGAATTTCGTTGAAATCGATACGCTGACCGAGGAGGGCGTTCTCGCCCTGGCTCCCCAGGCGTTCGATTTCCTGGTCGCAGGTCTGACAACCTGGGCTCCTCCGTACCTTGAAAAGCAAGGCGATCTGTGGGTTCCCACCGAATCGGAATTTATCTTCACGGGAGCAGCCTACGCAGAAGCCCTGGAAAACATGAACGAAGCCTTTCTTGCCGATCTCCGCTGGGGTGATGGATTACCTTTGGTGCCAGCGACTCGCGAGCGCGTCGACGCCCTTCTGGCTGGCACGGACCTGGCCCCAGACACAGTTATCGGCACCTGGGGTCCGACAGGCGCTCAGTTCACGGTTGAAAAGATCGCCATCAATGCCGCCATGGCCGGGGCCCAACCCGAGTATATGCCGGTCATCTTAGCCGCCCTCCAGGCGATTACTTCCGTCAGATGGGATTCCTATGGACCTGTCATGAAGTCGCCGGTCCCCCTGGTGATCGTGAACGGCCCGGTTGCGAAGCAGATCGGTCTGAACTCCTCTGCGAACGCGTTCGGTCCCAACCCGAAATACCCTGCAGGCGCGACAATTGGCCGGGCGATCAGCCTGGCGATGCACAACATTCCAGGTAATGGCCGTGGTTTGCTGCCCTCCAATCTGGCTGGAAATCCTGCAATGTACGCAGGGATGGTGATTGCGGAAGCTGAGGAAACCGAAGCGCTTGCTGAGGGCTGGGATCCGCTGAACGTCCAGTTGGGATATGCCCCCGGCACGAACACTGTGACCGTGTTGGGCGTTGACCAGATGGACATGAGCATCTCGGGCTTTGTCGCTAACGTAGCCGCTTACGTTGCCCCCGATAAGAACATCTGGCCAAGCTCGGCCGAAGCCTTCGATCAGCGCGTGGCAGGCGTGGTCGCGGTATCGGAAATGATGTTGATCACCGACGGCATGATGAAGGGCATCACCAAAGCCGATATCCAGGAGGAGATGTACGAGAAGGCTCGCATCCCGGTGGATGAGTTCATGACGTTGGTTCTCACCGCGGAAGACGGTAGCGCTGTGGAACCGAACGCATTTATAAGAGAGCTCATTGGCGGTCTTGCTCCGGGAGAGGGCGTGCCGGTTGCAGCTGCGCCAGACAAGTTTCTGGTGGTAGCCACCGGCGGCCACTGAACTTGAGCACCGTATTCGTGGCTCGGTTCGAGCCGCTGGATGAGCACCCCTGTAACCGTCGAGATCTCCCTTCCCGCTAATTGGGAAAGCCTGGTCTCACAGTAGTAACTTACCAAACGATGATCTTATCACGGTGGGAGCTTCGAAGCTCCCGGGCAGAGAAGCCCCCATCGTGATTTCAAAGCCCGGGAGTGATTGAGTCCTGGTGGGCTCCTCGGTCTTCAAAACCGCTGTGGGGAGGTGGAAACCTTCCTGGGTGGGTTCGACTCCCATTCACTCCCGCCTTTTACGCAGTATATGACAGGATTGCTTTGATAGAAAGGAGGTATGCCGGTGCGAAAATTAATCCTCTGCATATGATTCGATTTCACCCAACGCAGTGACTGCGTTATTTCTGTACACAGACCGCGATGCTGCACATCCCCGAACCGGCATCCCTCCACGTAGAGAGCGTGCAACCGAAGCAGTTACATACTCCCTGGGGGCTGGTTCCGGCGGCTGGCAGCCGGCCCATGTCAACCAAATGGAGGGAGTATTTTTCATGTCTGCACATAATCGGTTTTTTGCCTCACGCTGGGCAATGATATTGACTGGAGGCGCAATCGGTGCCCTTGCGGCGTTGCTGGTCAAATGGGGAAATCCAGGCAATATGGGGCTCTGTATGGCCTGTTTCATCCGAGATATTTCTGGAGCCTTGGGACTGCACCGCGCTGCAAGCGTACAATATATCCGTCCTGAGGTGATCGGACTTGTTCTGGGGGCGAGTGCTGCTGCCATAGGCTTTAAAGAATTCAGAGCACGCGGTGGATCCGCCCCCCTCCTCAGGTTTCTATTTGGCAACCTGGCGATCATTGGCGCCCTGGTGTTTCTGGGTTGCCCCTGGCGGGCGTATCTGCGATTGAGCGGGGGTGATTGGAATGCCATTCCCGGCATTTTGGGATTGGCCGCCGGAGTCTTTTTAGGGGTCCTGCTCCTGAAGGCAGGTTTTAGTTTGGGGAGGAACCAGCGTGGACCCGCTCCGATTGGATTCGCTTTTCCCGCCCTGGTGATCCTCCTCCTATTCCTATTGGTCTTCGCGCCCATGTTCGGACGGGATGCCGATGGCAGACTGGTTGGTCCGATCTTCTTCTCCGAGAATGGGCCGGGTGCGCAGCATGCACCGTTGCTAATCTCACTCTTTATTGGTCTGGTGATCGGCTTCCTGGCGCAACGTAGCCGTTTCTGCACGATTGCCGGGTTGCGCGATCTGATGCTCATGGGGGATACTCACTTTGCTAGCGGCATTGTAAGCCTTGTGGGGGTCGCGTTTCTCGCCAACCTTGCCCTGGGCCAGTTCAAACCCGGCTTTGCTGATCAGCCCATTGCCCATACCGACGCACTTTGGAATTTCGGCGGTATGGTATTGGCAGGGTTGGCATTTACCTTGGCTGGGGGCTGCCCTGGGAGGCAGCTCATTCTGGCTGGCGAAGGCGATGGAGACGCGGCCATGTTCGTCTTTGGTCTGCTGACCGGAGCAGCCATCTCCCATAACTTTAACCTGGCAAGTACGCCGGCTGGCCCGAGCCCCTACGGACCTGCGGCAGTTGTGGGCGGTCTGCTGGTTATTTTGGTTGTTGGCCTGGCGATGCGTGAGCGCTTGGTGGTATCGACGGAGAGTATGCAAGTTACGCAAGAGGTGAAAGCATGAACCAGACACCCGAATCACTTCTCGTAGACGCCCGGGGGCTGAGCTGCCCGCAACCGGCAATCCTCACGCGCCAGGCGATCAGCCAGGCGGCTGGTAGGGTGCTCGAGATTCTCGTGGATGCAATAGCACAGCGCGATAACGTGATCCGCGTGGCGGTGAAAGAAGGCTGGTCGGCAGTCCCAGAAGAGACAGCCGATGGTCGGATACGCATAAGATTGACGAAGTAGGCAGATTTGGATTCAAGTCTGATTTATCTGGATAACGCCGCCACCTCCTGGCCGAAACCGCCGGAGGTTGTTCAGGCAATGGCCAGCTTCATCGCAGAGAGCGGTGGAAATCCGGGGCGTTCTGGTCACCGTCTGTCTCTGGCGGCTGGCAGAGTAGTGTACCAGGCGAGGGAAGAACTGGCCGACTTCTTCGGGTTAGATGACCCTCTCCGTTTAGTGTTCACCGCCAATGTGACCGAGGCCATCAACCTGGCGCTCTATGGGCTACTGCGCTCTGGTGATCACGTTATTGCCAGCAGTATGGAACATAACGCCGTCATGCGCCCTCTCAGGCACCTGCAGCGTGAAGGCGTACATCTGAGCTTCGCCCCCTGCGGGATGGATGGCCATGTTTCCTTAGCGCATGTTGAAAAACTGCTCAAAACCCAAACCCGCCTGGTTGTGGTCAACCACGCTTCCAATGTAACCGGAACCATTCAGCCCATTGCAGAAATCGGCGCGCTCTGCCGAGAACACAACACTCTCTTCCTGGTTGACGCGGCTCAGACTGCGGGTGTACTGCCGATCAACATCGAAGAGCTTCAAATCGACCTGCTCGCCTTTACCGGTCATAAGGGGTTACTGGGACCAACCGGTACTGGTGGATTGCTCCTGGGTGAGCGGGTGCCGTTCGAGGAGATGAAGCTGCTGGTGCGGGGTGGAACGGGAAGCCGGTCGGAATACGAGGAGCAGCCTGAGTTCCTGCCTGATCGCTTTGAAAGTGGCACCCCCAATTCGATCGGACTGGCCGGCCTTTTGGCAGGCCTTCAATTTATCAAGTCACACGCGCTGGATGCCTTACGCGAACAGGAAACTTCTCAGTTAGCCCGCTTGATCATAGGGCTGAGTAATCTCCCAAACGTCCGGCTGTTTGGCCCGCGCGATCCATCCC
Organism: Anaerolineales bacterium; assembly: GCA_020061145.1. GTDB lineage: Bacteria > Chloroflexota > Anaerolineae > Anaerolineales > DRKV01 > JAGUYX01. The sequence goes on from JAGUYX010000113.1 coordinate 14,675, forward strand.
GACAGGTACCCGTGGTCTCTTTCACGCTCGATGGCATGCGGGTATCGGATATCGGTTTTCGACTGGATGAAGAATATGGCATCCTGTGCCGGCCTGGCTTGCAATGTTCCCCTGCTGCTCATCGTACCTTAGGGACTTTCCCGCATGGAACGGTCCGGCTCTCTCCAGGTCCATTCACAAAAGATCGTGAAATTGAGAGCGTGCTCGAGGCGGTTGAGAGGTTATCGGCGGAATTACTATGAGTCAGTACGGAGTTGTATTGTTCTCGGGTACCCAGGCAGCCTTACGAGCTGAAAAACTGCTTGAGAGGGTTGGGCAGGTGGTGAAGTTGATTCCCACTCCCCGGCACTTGAGCTCCGATTGCGGGGTTGCGCTTCGTTTTTCCTGGGCGGAACAGAACGAAGTGGTCAACACGTTAGATCGGGCCAGGCTCGCCTATGAGACTATCGCTATTCTTGATGGGTAGGTGGCATCGAAGTGCTAAAAACAACCATTCGTCTCACCGAACTCTCCTCCTGTGCGGGTTGAGCATCTAAGCTGAGCCCAGAGGCTCTGGCGCAGGTGCTGCGCCCTTTGCGTGCCATGTTCCAGCCCCAGGATTGTCCCGATCTGATGGTCGGCATTGGTTGTCTGGATGATGCCGCCGTGTATCGCTTGGACAGTGAACGGGCCCTGATCTTCACGACAGATTTTTTCACGCCGGTGGTGGATGATCCGTATGACTATGGAGCCATTGCCGCAGCCAATGCCCTTTCTGACGTGTACGCCATGGGCGGAGCGCCGTTGCTGGCGCTAAACCTGGCCGCGTTTCCAGCGCGCCTGCCGGCTGAGATCCTTGGGCAGGTGTTGATGGGAATGGCGGATATGGTCAAACAGGCTGGGGCTGTGGTGGCTGGAGGCCATACGATCCAGGACGAAGAGCCAAAAGTCGGCTTGTGCGTGGCTGGGATGGTCCACCCGGACAAGCTGCTCACCAAGGGAGGTGTGCAGCCTGGCGATCAGCTAGTGTTAACCAAGCCTCTTGGGACAGGCCTTATTACCACGGCTGCCAAAATGGATCTGGCGGATCGGGAGGATGTCGATGAGGCAATCCAGTGGATGAGACGGCTTAACAGAGCTGCCGGGAAAACCGCAGCGGACCTGGACTTGCGAGGCGGTACCGATGTCACCGGATTCGGCCTGTTGGGTCATGCCTGGGAAATGGCAGAAGCGTCGCGAGTAACCCTTAAGGTTTTTTTTGAGGCAGTGCCGTTCATGAACGGTGTTGTCCGTTATGCCGACCAAGGGCTGTTCCCCGGCGGAACGGCATCGAATTATACGGCTTATAGCAAACGGATCCATTTTGCAGAATATTTGAATGAGGATCAAAAGATGCTGCTGTTTGATGCGCAAACAAGCGGAGGACTACTCTTGGCCGTGCCACAGGAGAAGATGGGGGAGTTCTCCAATATGATGGAATTCCATGGCGAAAAGTGTTGGATCATCGGTGAGGCGGTGGGCAGGGAAGCCGGAATTCAGGTCATCTGACCATCAGCCTGGGAAGGAGGGTTGCCATGTATGTAGTCGGTACAGCCGGTCATGTCGATCATGGAAAGTCGACGTTGGTGCGGGCATTGACTGGGATCGACCCCGACCGTTTGAAAGAAGAAAAAGAGCGCGAGATGACGATCGATTTGGGGTTTGCCTGGCTGGAACTGCCCAGTGGTCAGGAAGTCTCGATCGTTGACGTTCCCGGGCACGAAGACTTCATTAAAAACATGCTGGCCGGGGTAGGGGGGATCGACGCTGTACTGCTGACGGTAGCTGCGGATGAGGCGATCATGCCTCAGACGCGCGAACATGTGGCGATTCTCGATCTCCTGGAGGTCAAGGCTGGCCTGGTTGTGTTGACAAAAGCCGACATGGTGCCTGACGAGGAATGGTTGGAGTTGGTCAAAATGGATGTGGCGAGTCTGCTGGAGAAAACCTCACTGGCAGGCGCCCCGATTGTGTTGGTATCCTCCAAGACCGGGAAAGGTCTGATCGATCTGGAAGACAACCTCGATGCCCTTCTCAAGAAAACCCCACCACGCCGAGACTTCAACAGGCCGCGCCTATCTATTGATCGAATCTTTACAAAGCCCGGATTTGGGACTATCGTCACCGGGACGCTGATTGATGGTCGTTTTTGTGTGGGAGATGAAATCGAGATCCAGCCGAAAGGGTTGAAGGGGCGAATCCGCGGGCTTCAAACCCACAAAAACAAAGTGGAAGTGGCCACTCCTGGCAGCCGAGTCGCGATCAACCTGACCGGCGTGAATCTGGAAAATCTCAGCCGGGGAGACGTTGTCACTCATCGCGGTTGGTTGAGCGGTACGGTTTTAGTGGATGCCCGCATCCGGGTTCTGGAGGACTTTGAACTGGCGCTGAGGCATGACATGGAAATCGAGATCTTCTCCGGGGCCTCACAGGTTTTGGGTCATGCCCGGGTGCTCGGCGCGGATGAAATTCGTCCTGGAGAATTAGGCTGGGTCCAGATCCGCCTGGTTGATCCAATTGCGTTGGTCAAAGGGGATAGGCTGATCCTTCGCCAGCCCTCTCCAAGCCGGACGATCGGCGGAGGAGTAGTTATCGATCCGCATCCCTACCGCAAGCACCGCCGTTACCACGAAGAGGTCATCCGCCATTTAGGGGCAATGGCATCGGATACGCCTGAGGAAATCTTGCTGGCGACGCTGATGAAACAGGAGCCTATCTCAGCGCGGCTGGCCGTCCAACGCAGCCAGCTTGATTTGGAAGCAGCAGGAAGTGCGTTGTCTAAGCTGCTGGCAGAAGGATTGGTCTATGTGCTAAATAGCGACACTTCCGATCCTGGCAAGCTTGTTTCTGGCTCTTCCAACCTGATTTCCGCGGAAGGTTTCAATCGATTTGTTGAGCGGATCCGACAGGTCCTTTCGGAGTATCATACTGCGTTCCCGCTCCGCCTCGGGTTGCCCAGAGAAGAGTTGAACAGCCGCCTGGGTTTGGACCGTCAATTGGTCAATACCATCGTAGAGCGTGCCGTGAAGCTGGGCTCGATTAGGGCTGTAGGGGGAAGCCTTTCCTTACCGGGGCACAAAGTGCTATTTTCTCCTGAACAACAGAGGCAAATTAACCAGGCTTTGGAGGTTTTCCGTCAGGCGCCTTTCACCCCGCCCCCTACAAGAGAGGTAGCATCGCTGATTGGAACAGAGGTCCTCTTTGCGCTCCTTGAGCAGGGGTGCTTGACCCAGGTGAGTAAGGATGTCGTTTTCATGACTGATACCTACAACCGCATCATCGAACAGGTTGTACAACACCTGAAGGAACAAGGTACGATCACGATAGCGGAGGCGCGCGATCTCTTCAATACCAGCCGGAAATATACCCAGGCAATCCTCGAGCACATGGACGAAAAACGGATTACCAAGCGCCTGGGTGATAACCGGATATTACGACAAATGACTTAGTAAAAGGTGATTTTAAGTAGTAAGGGTTTATCCGGCTATACTTTAAACTAACATTAATCTTTCTTAACCAGCGAAGGTTGAGTATGAGACTACAACTGCGATCAAGACTCTTCTGGCAGGTATTTATCATCGTCCTGATCGGTTTGGGTCTGACATCGATCGGCATGGCTGCACTCAGCCTGCAGGCAATCGATGATAATACACACCGTGCCCTGGAGGAGCGCCTGGTGTTGAGCCAGGCGATCGCGGGACGGGTGGATGACTACCTGCATGAATCTACCCGCCACGTGGAGATCCTCATTGAAAGCGAGGGCATCGCCCAACACATGGAGGACGAAGCTCTTGCCCAGGAGTTTGTGGAAAAGGTGAAGTACCACCTGGGCAATTTTGCTTACTTCACGGTGTTGCTGGATAACTCGCGCCAGGTTGTCAGCATGGCTCCCTACAACGAAGAAGTGATGAAAAATGATTTTACTTCAGCGAAATGCGTCGAGTTCGTCAGCGTTCACCGGACACCGGTTATCACGCGCGCCTTCGTGTTGGGAGCGCCCACCCACACGGTCGCCCTGGTTATCCCTATCCTGGACAAGGAACAAACCCAGGTAGGTACGCTATTTACCGCCCTCAACCTGACCGACGAGGTCTTCACGCGTCTATTGAAACCCTGTTGTCCTGGGACAACCGGCCATTCGGAGATTGTCGATTCCACCGGATTGGTTCTTGCAAGTACGCAGCCTGAAAATTTATGGAAAGAAGATGGTCATGGCGAGCAATTCGACCAGTTGGTGTCTGATCGTCGATCGGTGGTGGGCACCTGTCACACTTGCCATATCGAGGATTCGCAGGTGATCGCACGTGAGGACGAGGTGATGGCTTTTGCGCCTCTAGCGTCTGCACAATGGGGTGTAGCCCTTCGGCAATCCAGCCAAGAGGCCTTTACCTTTGCGTCCATATTGAAAAAGCAACTGGCTGTGTATTTTTCCGTTGCCCTTCTGGCTGGGGTTGGAATCACATGGATGTTTACCAAAAGGATTGTGCGCCCCATCGAAAAGCTGACCTCGGCCTGCCAGGAAATTACGGAAGGGAACTTGTCAGTGGAGGTCCCGTTGGAAGGACCGGGCGAAATTGGCCGTCTGGGATCCTCGTTCGCTTTGATGCGCAACCGACTGAAAGAGTCCTTGAACCAAATTCAGAACTGGGCGGACGAGCTTGAAGACCGCATCCGACTGAGGACCACAGAGTTGGAAGAATCACAGGAAAAGCTTCAGAAGGCAAACCGGGAATTATCGGTTTTGAATACGGTTGGAGACGCATTGCGCCAGTCGCTCAACCTGACCTCGACCATGAACACGGCTCTCGAGAGGATGATCGAGTTGAGCGAAGCAGGGTTTGGTTGCATATTCCTGAAACAGCAGGAGAACCAGGAGCCGGTTATCGCTGCCCAGTCCTCACGAGATGTCGACTTTGGCATCACCAGGTTGCTTCCCGCTTTACGATCCCACGTGACGAATATTTTTTCGAAAGAACGGGCGGACGCGTTCAAGATGCCATTGCGTTCCATCCCCTTGAACAATCATCGGGAGGTGGATTACTTCATCGCGACATTTATCCCTCTGATCGGAAAAGAAAGCATTCCTGGTGTGATGGTCCTGGTCAAGAAAAACCACTGCGGTTTTTCTATTCACGAAAAAGAACTGTACCGCTCGATTGGCATACAGATTGGGATTTCTATTGAAAATGCACTTCTTTTTCAAAGATTGCTTCAAAAGGAAGAATCGCTCAGCCAGTTGGTTCATAAGCTGATTGCAGCTCAAGAGGAAGAACGGCGCCGGATTGCCCGCGAATTGCACGACGAGACCAGCCAATCCCTAACGGCGTTAAGTGTGGGATTGAGAACGGCGATCATGGCAAAGGCAAGAACACCGGAAGAGGTCAAGAAGCGATTGGGGCCTTTGGATGGGATGGCCTCGGGTATGCTTGAGGAAATTAGTCGTATGATCCAGGATCTGCGTCCCAGTCTGCTGGACGACATGGGTTTACTGTCCGCCTTAGACTGGTATGCAGACGTTCGCCTGCGGTCTAGAGGAATTCAGGTCAGTTGGGAGATTGTGGGCATAGAACGGCGGCTTCCCCTGGAACTGGAAACGACGATTTTCCGTCTGGGGCAAGAAGCGATCAGCAACGTTGCCAAACACGCCAAAGCCGAGAGCGTTACCATCCTTATTGAATTTCTAGACCACCACATCGTTCTTGAGATCGATGATGATGGGAATGGGTTTGATGCAGAGCAAATACTGTCGAACAATCTATCGTCTATGGCGTATGGTCTTTTGGGGATGCGTGAGAGGGTAGACTTGTTTGGCGGTGTTCTAACAATTGATTCTAGAGTAGGAGTCGGCACCCGCGTTCGGGCTGAACTGCCGGTGATGGTTGCGCCAGTCGCGGATATAACCATATAAGGCGGTGCCATGCAGAAAATTCGTGTATTGCTGGTTGATGACCACGCGATCTTGCGGGAAGGCCTGCAAGCCATGCTCAGCTTGTGCGAGGATATCGAAGTGATAGGCGGCGCGGCGGATGGCTCTCAGGCGTTGGAAATTCTTCAGAGGTATATCGTTGATGTGATTGTGATGGATATGGCAATGCCGGGAATGGGCGGGTTAGAAGCGACACGAAGGATCGTAAAATCATACCCGCACCTAAAGGTATTAGTTCTAAGCCAACATGATGACGAAAGATACGTACTGTCGGTTTGCCAGGAAGGAGCTTCTGGTTATGTTTTGAAGCGTTCGGTGGGGAAGGAGTTGATTTCTGCAATCCGGACGGTTTACCAGGGAGGCAGCTATTTGCCTCCCGCGATAGCCGATAAGTTGTTGCGCGCTTTTCGCAACCCAAATCATAGTCAGACCGTGGAAGTAGAGGGCAGCCTGACCGACCGCGAACGAGAAATTCTGATCCATGTATGTGAGGGGATGACAAGCCAGGAAATTTCAGAACTACTTAGTATCAGCAAGAAAACAGTCATGTGCCACAGGGCAAATATCTATAAAAAGCTTGGCACGCACAGAAGGGTGGAGTTGATCAAATATGCCCATCAAGCGGGGCTGATCCAGCTCATCTAGAGATTCCCCCACTCCCTGGGGGTTGGGCGGCGGGATGAATTCTCATTGGCCTTTGCCTTGCATCAAAGTCCTAACCGAAATTTGGTTCTTTGGCCTGGACTTGCCTGGAGAGCGATCCTGATCTCGCTCTGGTTTATATCTGGTGGGGAACTTGCATCTTCTATCCCAGGATTATGAGTTCCGCCGATTGGCATTACCTGCAAAAAAGCACCGCTATTTATGTCGGGTATAATTTGGAGGAAATTCGCTCGTTACTTGCCATTATCCATGCATAGATTCATGGAATCCGCTTATTCCCTGTCTGAACGATCCTGTCTTTGAACCACTTCAACGTAATCCAACCAGAAGTATCACAAATCCTGCCCGATTTACGTACGCTCAGTCGGGCCACCGGTCGTTTCAGAAAAGGACCGGGTTCATCCATACAATTAGCCCGAGAAACGACCCTGGTGGAGGCTTCGACATTAATCAAGCCGGTGGCAATTTGGGCGAAAATCGAGATTTCTCAGAATGATTCATCCATATTTCCTGTTTGGCTGGCAAAAAAAGCCTCCCGGGTTGAGTCGATCGCTGGCATTGTCTGCACGATAGGCGATCAACTGGAGAACATGTCTCGTAAATACTTCTCGATGGGGCAAAACACCCGTGGTTATATTTTGGACCAGGTCGGGTCCCTCGCCGTTGCGCGCCTCGCCAGCCAGGTTGCTGAACAACTGCGCCGCGAATTGAATGCTCTCTATTGGGCGCCTGGCGATGACACGACCGACGTCACGCTCTCCGCCCAGCGTTGGCTCTTCGACCTCATTCCCGCCCAGAAGATCGGCGTCCGGCTTACCGGCCAGAATGTGATGGTGCCGGTCAAGTCATTATCTTTTTTTCTGCTCATCCGGACCGGACAAGCCGGTTTGAAGTGCGCAATTCCCTGCCAGCGCTGCATCTGGAATGGCGCGTGCGATCAACGCATGCAGAAAACTTCCTCTGGCAATTCAGCGGCATGAAAGAGGCGGATTGACGGCCTGAAGGTAAGGGTTCATATGGAAACCACTGGCGATCATTCTCAAGAGCAAACAGACCTGGGGGCTGATCTCTTAAAGTGGGTCGAACACGAGCGTATCGGCCAGTTGCAAACGTACAGTAGGGGCCGGATGCTCTTCTGGCAGGGTGAAACGGTAGAGTATGTTTATTTGGTAAAACAAGGTGCAGTTAAAATCTATTCAATCTCCCAGGATGGGAAAAGCTATGCTTATGGGGTCGTCGGAGCGGGAGGCATAGTCGGTTTAACCTCGTTATTACAATGCATCGCACACGAGTCTTTAGCAGAAGTCATCGAAGACACGGAAGTCATTGCCATTTCTGCGGCGGAATTTAATCAGTTGCTGTGTACAGAGCGCCAATTTTCTCTGCTTGTCTTGAAGAAATTGGCGCAAGGATTGAGCCTGCTGGCCAGTAAAGCCAGGGATGCAGGTTTGTTGGATGTGCAGCAACGCCTGAAACACCGCCTGGTTGAGCTGGCCAGGGATCATGGCAGTGCTACAGACAAAGGAGTCAAAATCAACCTGGATCTGACCCACGAGGAAATTGCAACCCTTGTGGCTGCCAATCGAAGCACAATTACGGGCCTTTTGAACGAGCTGAAAGAGCAAGGTTTCCTCTGGAAAGAAGGCCGGCATCTGGTGATTATCCCCCCGGTTCATATAGAGATCCTCGACGAGCTTACCCGATCGGTTGTGAATGGCGAAGAGGACGAAGCCAAAAAATGGGCCAGCAAAGCCATCGATTCAGGCGTTGAGCCAACAAAAGCGCTCAACGCGTTAACCAGCGGGATGAACCTGATCGACAGAATGTTTAACCGGAATGAGATCGACGTATCCGACGTAATTCTCTCCGCCTATGCAATGAAAAGCGCCATTCCTATCATTGAGGACAAGATTGCAAAAAGCAGGCAGAAGGTTCATTCGATCGGCAGGGTTGTCATTGGAACTGTCCATGGAGACATTCACGATATCGGTCGCACGCTGGTTGCGATGTTGCTGAGAGCCAGGGGGTTCGAGGTGATCGATCTCGGGATCAACGTGAACTGCGATGATTTTATTCAAGCTACCCTGAAATTCAAACCAGATATATTGGCGATGTCCTCCCTGATGACGACCAGTGCGCAGGAGCAGTTCAAAGTTATCCATGCATTAAGGGAGGCTGGTTTGCGAGAAGATGTCAAAGTCATCGTCGGGGGAGGCGCGATCACGGAGAAATTGAAACAACAAATGGGGGCAGATGGATATGAGCCCACGGCGCATCGTGCCGTAGAGCTGGCCTGGAGATTAACCCACTCGTCGTAGAAGAACGTCTCGAAATTGTTGTTTAGCCAACAGACAGGGGGAGTAATCTTTGCTATCTTTGATCCTGGAATATTCCCAATACCGATCTGGATTTCATAATGAGATATCTGTACTTCCATGGCCTACATAATCGAATTTGAACCAATCGGCATTCGTCTGATTTGTGATGATCCTTTGACGATCTCTGAAGCAGCTCGCCAGGCAGGCGTAAGCATTCGTTCGGTCTGTGGCGGCAAGGCTTCCTGTGGCAAGTGTCTGGTTCGGGTCATGGAAGGGCATCTGGATCCGCCTGCCGAGGCGGAACAGAAACACCTGACTCTGGCGCAGATTTCAGCAGGCTGGCGCCTGGCGTGCCGCACGATCATCGCGGCGAACACCTGTGTTTACATCCCGGCGAATTCATTAACGGAAAGCCAGGTTATCCAAATCGAAGGTTTGGAAACCACCGCCGTCCCCGATCCCGCCGTTCGCCTCCTGGCATTGCTTGTTGATCCTCCTTCCCTCTCCGACCAGACAGGGGACCTGGAACGGGTCGCCAATGCGCTGTGCCAGGCTCATGCTCTTGAAGGTGTCTGGGGCGGGTTGCCGGCGCTGCGCGCCTTGCGTTCTGTCTTGCGGGAAGCGGACTGGCAGATCGAGGTCGCATTGCGAGGAACAGAGATCATTGCGGCCTATCCATTGGGGCAACACAGACCGGTGGGGATGGCAGTGGACGTTGGTACAACCAAACTGGCCTGTTACCTGGTGGATCTGGAAAGCGGGCGCACGCTGGCTGCCAAAGGGGTTATGAATCCCCAGATCGCCTTTGGGGAGGATGTCATGTCCCGTCTGGAAACCGTTCTCGTGGAGCCGGAGAACGCCGATCGGCTCCAGGCTGAAGTCGTGTCGTCAATCAATGAGGTGGCGGAAGAACTCTGCGCGGCGCAAAGGCTCGCTCCAGATCATATCCTGGATTACTGTTTGGTTGGAAATACGGCCATGCACCATCTGCTGGCAAAGTTACCTGCGCGGCCGCTGGCCGTCTCGCCATTCGTCCCCGCGCTCAGTGATGTGCTGTATATCGAGGCGGATCGATTGGGTTTGAACGCTGCACCCGGCGCACGTGCATACCTGCCTGCCCCGCTGGCCGGCTTTGTCGGTTCCGATCACCTGGCATTTCTACTGGCCGCCGGTTTCGATGAAGGAGACCGGATTCGGCTCGGTATTGATATCGGGACGAACACCGAAATCGCTCTCCAGGTCGGGAGCAGAATCATATCCTGTTCAACCGCTTCGGGTCCCGCCTTCGAAGGAGCCCACATCCACCACGGCATGCGCGCCGCTCCCGGCGCGATCGAACGCGTGAAGATCGCAGAAGATGGCGAGATTCAGTGTGACGTCATTGGTGGAGTCCCGGCAATAGGCATCTGTGGCTCTGGTATCCTCGACGCCCTGGCTGAAATGTATCGAGCCAGGATCATCAACGAACGCGGGCGGTTCCAGCTTAATGCGCCTGGCGTGGAAAGGGCCAACGATGATTCACTGATCTTCTACCTGTCAAAAGGTGTGAATGGCTACAGGGATGTCATGCTCTCCCAACACGATGTTGACCAGGTGATGCTGGCCAAGGGCGCCATCCGGGCGGGTATCGAGATTCTGCTCAATCAAGCGGGGGTCGCCCCGGCCGATATCGAGGAAATCGTGATAGCCGGAGCCTTTGGGACCTATCTGGATCCCTGTAATGCGGTACGCATCGGGCTGATTCCAGGCGTGCCGGTGGAACGAATCCGTGCGGTAGGGAATGCAGCCGGGGCCGGAGCACGCCTTTTGCTCTCTTCCCTGGAATATCGCCGCAGGGCGCAGTCACTGGCAAAACGGATCGAGTACGTGGAACTCACCATCGTGCCCGGCTTTAATAAATTTTTCGCTAAGGGTGTGCGTTTTCCGACCGCAGCTTAAGCATTGGATCACTTGCTAAAAAGATTGATCACACCAGCTACAAGGAATCAGGAAAGCATCTTTCCAAACGGAGGCAAACGATGTCAGAAGCAATTTTCGACGCCATCAGCAAAGCCGTTACCGAAGGCGAGGAGGTCGAGGCTGACCGTCTCGTGGAACAGGCACTCGAGGCTGGCCTGGCGCCCCTCGATATACTCCAAAAAGGAGTGGTGCACGGCATCACCCGGGCAGGAGAATTATGGAAAGCCAATGAGTATTTTCTTCCAGATGTTATCCTGGCCGCGGATGCCTTCAAGACAGCCATGCAACCCCTGGAACCCCGCCTGAAAGAGGGGACCGATGGGCGAAGAGGAGGAAAGTATGTAATCGGCGTCGTGGAGGGGGATATGCACGATTTGGGCAAGAGTCTGGTAGGTGCCATGCTCACTTCTGCCGGTTTTGAAGTGATCGACCTTGGCATTGACGTCCCTGCCAGTCGTTTCATCGATGCCGTTAAAGAGCACCAGCCGGTTATTGTCGGCATGGGCGCTTATATGACCACCACCATGCTGCAGATGAAGACCATCATCTCCGAACTGGAAAAGCAGGGATTACGCAGAGGTTTGAAAATCATGGTTGGCGGCGTCCCCACCAGCCAGGAATTTGCCGACGAAGTCGGGGCAGACGCCTGGGGCAAAGATGCCCTGGATAGCATGCAAAAAGCGCTTAAACTGATTGGAGCATGAACAATGGCTAATCCAACTTTAGAACTGGTTCATGGTTTGCTTTATGGCAATGGTTTCCGCATTGGCAAGCTTAGTTCCACCGGGCGGGTGTTTGCCACCATACTCGGCAGTCACGGGGACACCATTCCCTTCATGGGTCCCCAGATTCACGACCACGCGATGACGGTTGCCAGAGTCCCGGCGCGCAAGTATTACTTCGATGCCCGGTTGTTGGTTGACGTGCAGCTGGCTGTAGAACGCTGGTATGGCTTTGACACCTATACCATCATCCCTGACGCCTATAACTTTGAAGTCGAAGCTCTGGGCGCCAAAATGATCTACAGCGACGACGCCATGCCGACCGTCGATACCAATGTGCCGCTGATTAAAGATCGTGCGGACCTGGAAAAAATCGGTACTCTAGACCCATCGAGAGGACGGATTCCGATGGGCGTGGAACTGGCCCGTTTGGTCAGCGAAAAGGCCTCCGGTCCATTTGCGATGGGCTTCTTCTGTTCGCCCTTCAGCCTGATTTGCCAGGCGATGGGGTATCCTAAAGCAGTCCGCGCGCTGAAGCGCGATCGGGCACTTGCACAGGAGTTATTCGACTTTGCCGAAAACCAGGCGATCTTCCCTTACCTGAAAGCGCAATCGGAACAGCCTGGGGTGAAGCAATCGGCCGGAGCGGATGCCTGGGCTGCATTTCCAAATCTGACACCAGAATTAGTTCAAGAATGGGTGACCCCTTCGGCAAAACGCCTGGCTGAGCGGGGCAAGCAAGAGCTGAAAATGACGGTCATGGCGGGCCTGGCTGCGGCGGATTATTGTGAAGAAGATCCGGCCAAGTTTGATAAGGAAATCATGTTCAAGTGCTGGTCTGTGGCCCGCAATTCCTTTGTGATGGACGTGGCTTTGTCTGCAATGGGCCGCACTCAGGATTGGGACATGCGCTGGCTGCAAGAGTTTGCTGTACAGCATAGCAAGCTGGGTCGCAAGCTGCCCATTTACGCCTCTCTGAATGGACGCTTTATGCGAGATAGCTCGCCTCAACAAATCGTAGAAAAAATCAAGGAGTGGATTGATATCATGGGGCGAGATGGGCGCCTGTTGTTCTTCATCGCCAATGTTCCGGCAGATACGCCGCCATTGAATGTGCATACCGCCGTCCAGTCCGTCCACACGCTGGGCAGGTACCCGATCGCGAAAGACCTGGCATCGATCAGGAGCGAGCCGCCAGGTTTTCAACCCTTTGACCAATGGTTGAAGGACCAGCCGGAAGCGGATACCATCTTCAAAGCGCGCGAATGGCAGCCTGAGAAGAAAGTGTTTGCATGACGACCAGCTTGAAAGGAACCGGGGCTCCAATCGAGATTGATCCGGGCGGTCCTATCCGGATCATCGGAGAGCGGATCAACCCCAGCGGAAGGAGCAAGCTCCGACAGGCGTTATTGGACGAGAACTGGGATTACATAGCGGCAGAAGCCCGGAAACAGGTCGAGTCTGGAGCCGATATTATCGACGTAAACGTCGGAGGAAAGGGTGTCGATGAGGTTGTAGCGCTGCCGCAAGCAGTGCGGATTATCTCTGAAGCGGTGGATGTCCCGCTGGCGATCGATACGCGCATCCCGGCTGCATTGGAGGCAGCCCTCGCAGTTTGCCCCGGCCGCCCGCTGGTCAACTCGATAGGGGGTGAAAAGAAGATATTGGCCGAGAATCTGCCCATTGTTGCGGATCACAGGCTGCCGGTGATCGTTCTCTGTATGGGTCAGGAAGGGATCCCGAAGGAAGCGGAAGGCCGGCTGATGGTTGCCGGGCAGATCCTGGAAACGGCGGTTCGGGCGGGAATCCGGGAAGAGGACGTCGTCTTCGACCCGCTTGTGCTCACGGTCGGGGCTGACGACCAGGCTGCCCGCGTTGCGCTGGAGACCGTAAAACGCTTACGGAAGGAATTTCCCCGGAACAACATCACAGGGGGAACCAGCAACGTCAGTTTTGGCATGCCGGATCGCCCTGTGATTAACGCCAGCTTTCTGAGCGCTGCAACGGTTCTAGGGTTGAATTTGCCCATCACAGACCCGACCAACGCGCATTTGCGAACAACATTACTGATCGCAGATATTTTCCTCGGGCATGACCGGTACACCAGACGCTTTATGCAATACCTTCGCCGGGAGGCTCATACCGAGCCCTGAGACTGTTTAGGATTCTTCTTGCAGAGGTTTTGCTTCCCAGGGCGCCCGGATAACTTGCTTTGGAAAACTGAAGAAGCGGCTCTAAGATCTATCCTGGCCGGCAGCCGCAACGATGATCTCGTTGGGAAGCCGGCTCTGTCAGTTCAGGGCCTGCGTACACCTGTCCGGAAAGCACGCCAGGCAACAAAACTCGCCAATGCCAGGCCAATCAGATAGACCGGCTGTTCCCGGAGCATGAATGGGGGCGATTCAGGCGGAGTGGGACGATGACGTGGACGACCTGCAAAGAGCCAATCCCAGTGTGGTTGCAGCGTCTCTTTCAGCGCAGGCAGAACAGGACGGGTGGCTTCTTCTCCTCGCGCGATGAGTTCGGCAACGCGGTTGTATCCGGTCAAGACGTTAACCTCGGCAGGAATGTCCGGCCTGACCAGGAACTCAGGGGGAGCATTCTGTAATTTGTATGCGCGTTGCTGGCGGACCAACACGTCGAGCGAATCACCCAGGGTCGCGATCAGACCGCCTATCGTACCGGAGTGGGGCTTCAGGTGGTCGGGAGCCTGCCAGGTTGAATCGTCTTGCCAATCCACATCAACTCCCAGGATAACATCGGCGCCCATCTGGCGGGCTGCATCGACAGGCAGGTTATTCAACAGGCCGCCATCCACCAGGCGCATGCCGCCCTGCACGACAGGCGCTAACAAGCCGGGAACGGAAACTGTGGCGCGTAATGCCTGGGCCACCGAACCTTCCCGTAGACAGACTTCCTGGCCCGTGTTCAAATCCACGGCGATTAGAGTAAGGGGGATTTGCAACTCTGCGAAGGTGCGTCCTTGAAGATACTGCTCAAAGAAAGCCATTAAACGCTCGCCGCGGAAGATTCCCTGTTGGGGAAGGGAAAGGTCGGCCAGCCGCAGGAGATTACGTGTCCGGGAAGTGTCGGCGGCTATCTGCTCGATCTCGTCTGGCTTCAGGCCAGCAGCGTACGCGGCAGCAATCACGCCGCCCATGCTGGTGCCGGCCAGATAATCTGGCTGGATACCGGCTTCTTCCAAGGTTTTGAGCACGCCAATATGCGCCAGGCCGCGAGCGCCTCCGCCGCTCAGCGCCAGGCCAAGACGCGGTTTACGCCGCAGGCTCAGTTTCACTCTGTCGAAAAATCTGTTCATGATACACCTTAATCGCCTCAAGCAAATGTTCACGTTGGAAATCCGGCCATAGCACCGGCGTGTACCAAAAGACAGAGGTCGCGGTGCGCCAGAGAAGAAAGTTGCTCAACCGCCATTCGCCGCTGGCGCGGATTACCAGGTCGGCGTCGGGCGTTTCGGGCAGGTACAGATAACGGGCGAAAGTTACGCCGACCCCGGCGGGGAATCGCAACCGGCGCGTGGTGCCCAAAGCGATATTCGCCGAGATAGCGATCTAACAGAGCTTGATTGAAAGAATTTCCCATCATTTGATTGATCGCCAGGAAGGAGTAACGCGCCGCCACATTCCAGCGACCGTCGGTTTCCAACCGGCGGATCGATACGGGGATCGGCACGTGCAAAATGCCAAACCGGCATCCTTGAGCGACCATACGGCGGACGTAGTCGTGGTCTTCAGACAGATACAAAGCTTCGTCAAATCCGCCGATGCCCGCGTGTGCTTGCCTGTGGCTCAAAATACAGAAGCCTGGGGCATGTGGATTGAACGGGCGTGTTGCTTGAATAAATACGTTGGCTGCCTCATGGAAGATAGCGTCGGCAAGGCTGCCTCCCAGAGGCTGAACCGGACTGGTCGCAACATCCAGGCCACGGCGGTCGAATTCCTCCAGAGCACGCGCCAGGAAATCGGGCTCAGGGAGCACGCCGGCGTCGAGGAATAAGAGAATATCGCCCAGGGCGGCCGCTGCGCCGGCATTGCGCCCACGCGCCGGCCTGCCGCCAGGTACCACCCGGCATCCCGCTTGAAGGGCGATTTCGACCGTCCGGTCGGAGGATCCGGCGTCGGCGACGATCACCTCCAGCGGAGGGCGGGTCTGTTGGCGAATGGCTTCCAACAAACCCGGAAGATAGGCTTCTTCGTTGAGCGCAGGGATAATAATTGAGACGGTTTTCATCGTTTACTCGACGTACAGGGCCAGGCCGATCGTGCCCGGTCCAACGTGGGTGCCGATCACGGGGCTGAGTTCAAACGTATAGAGCTGGTCACATTTGAGGCGTTCAGCCAGACGCGATTGAAATTCCGCAGCCTCTTCTGGGGCATTGGCATGCATCACCCCAACGTGGACGGAATTGCTGCCTGCTTTTTCTTCCGACAGCTCGACCAGGCGTGCAAGAGCTTTCCGACTGGTGCGAACACGCTCCAGGGCGTCAATTTTGCCTTCTCCGTCGAAAAACAGGACCGGCTTGATGTTGAGCGCTGAACCAAGGTAGCGAGATGCACCGCCAATGCGCCCCCCTTTGTGCAGGTATTTCAACGTATCCACCGCGAAGAAGACGTGCAGTTTCCGGACGACCTCTCGGGCGATTTGGGTGACCTCGGGCAGACTGCGACCCTGCTCGACGGCACGGGCGGCAGCCAGCACGACCAATGCCAGCCCGGCTGAGGTGGAATGAGTATCTACGACCTCCACAGGCACCTTTGTAAACTCAGCCGACGCGGCCAGGGCCGAAGCCACCGTGCCGCTGATCCCGGAAGAGATCAAAGGCACGAGGATACCCTCGTAGCGAGCGGACAGTCGATCGAAGACCTGGAGGAAGTCGTGCATGGAGGGCTGCGAAGTGCTGGGTAGAGTGGAACTGGTTGCCAGGCGGGCATAAAACTCCACCGGGGTGATATCTACCCCATCCACCAGGGTTTCCTCGCCCCAATGGAGTTTGAGCGGTATGACGTGGATATCATGGCGCTCAAGCAGATCTGGAGGCAGGTACGCGGAACTGTCGGTCAAGATAGCAATGCGGGACATGAGGGTCTCCTTTGTCGAAAATAACGAAAAAATTCGATAAAAAAACTTATTCGGCGAGGATGCTCGCCACCTCCCGCGCAAAATCGCTCAGCCGCAGGTGGTTCTCCTCATTGAGTTTCGCGAGCATCGTCTCGTACCTGCCTACCTGAGCCAGAAGCAGGGTGGAGAGGCGGCGATTGACGCGTTCCAGGAGGGAAAGCGCCATGCTGACGCCGCCCAGTGCGTTGAGGCCGATTTCGCCGGGGAGGCCAATGCGCCGCAGGCGTTCCATCAGCTTGTATGCTCCTGGGGTTTCCTGGACAGAGGCCAGGGTAAGGATCATGGCCGTGATGATTTCGGTCGCATAAATCAACGGGGAATGGCGCTCAGGGAGGCGCGCCAGCAGGTCGGAGAGCAACGCTTCGTAGCCGCCGGCCTTCCCTTCCCGGAGCTGTTTCAGGATAAATTCTTTGACGGCCCGCCAATCATCGAGTTCGGCTGTTTCCCCGGCCAGCTCGTTGATCAGACGGGAGGCTTCTTGCGTTGGATAGAACAGGACCATTGAACGGCCCGGCCCGCGTTGATCCGGATCCAGATGGTACTCCGCCCGCACAAGCCCGCGTTCTTCCAGCAGGCGGAGCATTTCGTAGGCGGTGACGTTTCCAATACCCAACCGTTCAGCCACTGCGACGTAGTGCACAGGCCGGTCCATATCCCGGTAGACGTCCAGAAACTGGCTCAGGAACTGTTGTTGGCGGTAAGTGAGTTTCTTCATAAAAACCCGAAAATTCCGAAATAATTATACACGACCCGCGCAGGCGGTGTCAACCCCGGTGCTAGGCGCATCAGCGCGCCATCGCCGGCGAATGGCGGCCATGGCCAGCTCCGGATAACGGTTAAGCAAATCCAGCGCCACTTCACGCTTGAGCGCCAGTAACTCCACCGGCTCCAGGGTCAATACCGTCCCCGGGTAAGGCGCTCCGGCGAAAATCGCCACGCCGCCAAATATTTCACCCGACCGTAGAAATAACATGGCCTCCCCGCGTCCGGAGGGTGAGATGCGGATGGACTTCACCCGGCCAGAGAAAAAATCAGATAACTTCTCTGCCGGTTCATCTTCCGGGAAGATTACCTGGCCGGCATTAAACCGCAGCTCTTGGTCAGGTTTTCTACTTCAATTGCGGTATGCATAATTGTTATTTCTTTCTGCTGTCCTCAGACTCCCAGGCCACGGAGCAAAGCGCCGACGACATAGGCTACTCCCGCTGCCAGCCCGCCGACCAGCAGCATTTCCAGCCCGCTGCGCCAGGGGTTGAGCTGGGTGACCAGCACCTTGGCTGCCCCCAACCCGAACAAGGCCAGTCCAGATAAGCCCAGCGCTATGGGGAAGGAATAGTTAGCCGGCAGGGGAATAAACAACCCCACAAGATAGATCAACAGGGGGATAGCTCCGGCGAAGACAAAGGCTCCCAGGGTTGCCAGGGCGCTCCATAAGGGTTTGCGTTCGTCAGGCAACATGCCCAGCTCGTCGACCATCATGGCATCCACCCAGCGTTCCGGGTCGCGTGCCTGGATTTCCACCAGTTGGCGGGCGTCTTCCGGGGAGTAGCCGCGCTCGAGGTAAATCTCCTGCAATTCGGCCCATTCACCCTCCGGAAAGTGCTCCACTTCCCAGGTTTCGCGCTGGCGCTCCCGCTGGTAATATTCCTGATCGCTCCTGGTGGAGAGATACGCCCCGGTTGCCATGGAAAATCCATCGGCGAACAGGTTAGCCAGGCCCAGGATCAGGATGATATTACTGCCTAACTGGGCGCCCGCCACACCGCTCACCACGGCAAAGGTGGTCACGATGCCATCCAATCCGCCATAAACCATGTCTCCCAGGTACAGGCTGCTGGCTCCGCCATGCTGTTCCAAGGTGGAATGCCTGGCGGCTGCTTTGATGATTTCCGGATCGTGCGCCCGGGCAGATGATTGAAGATCTCCCCGCCGGAAGGCTTCACGTGCCTGTTCTAATCGTTTGCTTAAGCTCATTGTCATCCCTTTCTTTGCTTTTTTGTGTGCTAAATTTTATCGGAAGAATCCCTTCGCCATGGCGGCCGTTACCACGAAAAACCATAAGCGGCCCAATTGCTGCGTCAGGCTGGCGGCGCAGGTAACTCAGTAAACGTATGTTAATGCCCGGTTTCAGGCAAAAGTATCGATCGGGCCGGGCTTTAACAGCCGGTAAATCAGGCCTATTCCAAAACCGGCGGCAAACCCGCCGATATGCGCCCAGTAAGCGACTCCGCCTGTTGCGGCTGTTTCAACACCCAGGGAGCCAAGACCGCTGAAGAATTGCATAATAAACCAGAATCCGATGTAAAGCAATGCAGAAATCCGCGTTGTGCGGCTTAATGGACCCAGGAAGAAAAACACTCTGACCCGCCCTTTCGGGAATAACAGCAGGTAGGCGCCAAGCATTCCGGCGATGGCTCCACTGGCGCCCACGTTGGGAATCTGGGATCCCGGGTTTACATATACCTGGACAAGACTCGCCAGCAGACCGGCAGCCAGATAAAACACCAGGTAACGGAAGTGCCCTAACCGGTCTTCGATGTTGTCGCCAAAAGCCAGTAAATACAGCATGTTAAAACCGACGTGCATCAGGCTGCCATGCACGAACATGGCGGTTAACAGGGTATAAAGCGATTGCCCGTTGCTGATCTGCGCCGGCACAAAACCGAAATTCAGGATGAAGGCGTCTAACGCCTGCTCGCTCCCGTTGAACAGCAGGCTAAATTCAAACAGGAACACCAGGCTGTTGAGCGCCACCAGCATGGTGGTGACGAACGGGAATTTCTGGCGGGGTATGGCTTCTTCAGTGCCAACCGGGATAAACATGATTTTCTCTCCGCTTCTGGCTCGGCGCCTGCAAAATTTACATTCACCGTCATCCCCGGTCTGATCTGTTTGCGGCGTTTTTTGATTACATTTATTCTATCTGCTTCTGCGATAGTTTGCACCTCCACCGGCTCGCAGGAACAGTAACGCCTGCGATCCGGGAATCTGGTTGGCGAAACCCGGTCGTATTTTCAGCCAACGGCGGAAGGAAGCGCTTCGGTTGTGAATTTGCCGGGGATTATCCGGAAAGCGGAAAATGAAAGATTGCCAATGAAATCAAAGAAACAACCCTGCACCGCCAACAGTAACGCAAAGACACCTTCCGTTTGTCCTGACTGGGAAGGTCAGCAGGCGGTTGAAGTCCGGCGTGGCATGGATATTTTTACGCGTGAGGGAACCCCGCCGGCAAACACGCCGATTTCGTTGAATACCTCGCCCGGTCCGGCAAAGCGGATCACCTGTTCGCGCCCACTCGGCGAGATTTTGACCGATTTTAGCCAGCCCTGTTCAATAAAATATAAGCCGGCGCAGGGTTCGCCTTCTAAAAAGACGACCTGACCGGCTTCGTACTCCCGGCGAATGGCTGAAGTGGCGATTAACCCCAGTGTCTCAGCGTCTAATCCTTCAAAAGCAGGTATGGAACTGAGTTGAAGATGGCCGGCGTGTTTTAACGCTGGTTTTGGCATGCCCCAACCTGTGCAGTGATTCTGCTACCATCATTATAGCCATGAAAACCGATTCTGCGCCTGCGCGGTTTGGGCAAATATGCACTCAGATCGCTGATTGGGTTAAGGCTGAATACCGCAACTGCTTCCGCCGCTACCCTGCCCCTGGGGGATAAGCCCGTTAGAAGCCATCCGGGAGAGCACAGCCCTCACCGGCGGCGGATGAGCTTGACAACCGCCAGCAGGATGACGGCGCCCACAAGCGAGACCAGCAGGGCTGGTAAGCTGAAGTCATTCTGGTTGATCGTGCCAACCCCCAACAGCGGGGTGAGGAACCACCCTGCGAGGACCGCACCAATGACTCCCACTACGATATCGAGGAGTAAACCTTGCTGTCCACTGGTGCCCATGATCCGGCTGGCTAGCCAGCCGATTACTGCCCCTGCAATAAGCCATAGTATGATGTTCATATATTATTCTCCCGATCTTCCTGAATTTTTATAGAAAAGCTGCCCCAGATCACGCCGGCGCTCGGGGCAGCGAAGTGCGCCGGTTTTCAAACCACTTCTTCGCCTTGAGACTTTCCCCGGTCTGGATGAACCGGTGGTGTCATCTCTTGAATTTATTCTACGATAGAGAGCCTTTAGGCGTATCCATCTGCCAGGGGATATTTGTCTCCACCAGTTGGGGGAAATTTATTGGGTGGAATTATTGGTTATTTGTTGCTTCAGGGTTTTGTGGAACCAGGTAGCCACCTTCAGCGGTGATTGGTTGGAGCGATTGAATTGGCTCGGGAAAGTCGGCCGGTTGGGCAGAGGCCGGCAGAGCCGCCTGTAGTATGGGCTCCGCTTTCTCAATCAACTGGGTGAGCCGCTCCATGCTGCTGATCAACAGGGCAATCGGCGGTTCATCCATATTCTTTATGATCTCCCTTACGCGTTCTTGCCGCTCTTTGAGGTCTGAGACCTGGGCAGCAGCACCAGAAACAGCGCGGCGGCTGACCAGGCGGCTCCACAGGATCTGGCAAAAAACCGATAACGGCGGCGCTATGATGATGCCGACCAGGCCAAAAGCATCTGCCATGGCAATGATCAGGACTACGGTCAGAATGGGGTTATTCCATTTGCCCTTGAAAAGCCGCGGCGTGACCCATACGCCCAGGACAACAAAAATGACCAGGGTATAGAGAGCCGTGATGATGCTGAGCTGCAAACTGGTCAGCAATCCAACCGAAAGCACTAGAAACACCACCAGGGCTGCCCCAACCACGGGTATCAGGCTTGCCAGAGCGCCTACCAGCGCCAGCAGGGCCGGGTATGGGGATCCGATCAGCCAGTAACCGAGGCCGAATAACACCCCGGCCAGGAGGCTACGAATAACCTGACTGCGGATATAAGCGCCGAGGTCAGGTTCGACTGTCCGCCAGATACCGCGCGCTTGTTTGCGCTGCTCTGAAGGGAGCAGCGAGAGCCAGAGGCGTTCAAAATGAATTTGGTTGATACTCCAATAGAGGCTAAGGAACAGGATGATGAATACGCCGCTCAGGACACCGGTAATACCCTGCGTGAAACCGAGCAAGGCCGGCAGCACGAGCTGCCCCTGATCGCCGGTAATTGCTTCGAAGAGCATACTCGGTGGTGGCAGCCGCGAGATCAGCGCTTGTTCGAACAAGCTGCCCTGCAGCCATACCGGCAAACTCCACGCACCCTGCGTGGACAGAGTGCTGGCTAACTGTTGGATCTCATCGATCGCAGCTTTACCCGTTTGGAAGAGCAAGAACCCGAAGCCACCCAGGACCACCAGGTACACCAGTATCCAGGCCATGCGCATGACAAAGCCTCGGCCAACCAGGCGGCTTGCCAATGGGCGCTGTGCGGCCGTAAGCGTAAGCGAGATCAACACATAAACGACGACAATCCGGAACTGCCACAGCACCACCAGCGCCAGCAATGTGGTCATGACTGCTGTCCCGAACAATACTATTTGCTTCTTCGTCATGGGGTTCCTGAAGGATTAACCTGGGCCAGCAGAGAATCAAGGTCGGTAGTCAGGGCTTCGATCTCATCCATCACCTGGTCTGTTTGCTTGACCATCAAGTCTGAGCCTCCTTTATCGAGCCGCGCCTGCTTGCGCAGGTCCTGGGCCAGGACCTGTGCTTCATAGCGCAACCGGCTGACATGGTCGCGGCCAGCCGAGACCTCCGGCTCCATCACTCCTGGATGGAAGACGAAGCGATCGAGTAAGAGTTGAATAATGGCGGCGATGGGAATTGCCATCAGCGCGCCTGCAATGCCAAACAAAGAGCTGAAGGCAAAAATCGCCAGCAGGGAGACGAAGGGATTGACCCCCACCGCCTTGCGCATGACGCGTGGTACCAGCAGGCTGTTTTCTACTTGCTGAATAACGATTGTCGCAACGATCACCCAGATCAGCTTGGAAGGCGCGATGGATAAGGCGATTACCGCGGCAGGGATGGCGCCGAGCAGCGGTCCAACCATAGGTACGACCTCCAGTATGCCTGCCACCAGCGCGAGCACCAGGGCATTGGGCAGGCCAATCAGTAGATAGGCTATCAGCGCCATGATGCCGATGACCAGGCTAAGGACGCTTTGCCCGGCTATATAAAAACCAACTTTGGATTCCATGGCCGAAATCAGCTCGCTTATGCTCTCGCGCCGGCTTGCTGGAACCAGTAGCAATAATGACTGGATGGTTCGCGGCCCATCGAGTGTCCAGTGTAGGGCTAAGAGCAGAATAGCTGTAGTAAGAAAGATGCCTTTAGCCGCCAATCCCACGTAACCCAACGCCTGACCTGCAGAAGCCAGCACCTGCACCCCCGTCTGCTGTACAGGCTGCAGGTTTGGAAGTGCCGCGGGAAGGAACTCGCTTAACTGTACAATCAATTGGTTGGGATGATTAACCATCCACTCACGCAGGCTCTGGTAGTAACCCGGCACGGCGGCAGCAATCGTTGTGCTCTGCTCGACTAACAATGGGAACAACAACAGCACAAACCCGATGAGCAGGGCAAGCAGCACGAAGTAGACGAGAATGACCCCCGCCAAACGGGGCAGCCCTCGCTTATGCAACCAGGTTACAACCGGCCGGATCACCGTGCCGATTACAATGGCAATAAACAGAATGAAAACGACCTGGTTAAAGCGATAGAGAAGCCAGAAGCTGAGGGCGACTGTAATCAGGATGAGAGTCGCCCATACGACCCGCCGGAATGTCCATTCATTTGGTTGTGAAGGAGGATTGAGCGCCATGCTATTCCTAAACTGCTAATCACCACGGAGAAGAAAATCATCTCTTCTCCCTGCCACACTGGCCAATTGTTCCTCGCAGCTTTGCGACAGGGTTACGGCAGCGCAACTGGCCGCGTTACCAGGTTAATCTTTTAATCGCCAAGGGTCGAGCAAAACCATTAAGGAATACTCGCTACCGCGTCTCGCAGGCGTTCAGCCACTCGCATAGACGTTTCGCTTTTGCTGATAAACGCATCTGCCCCGGCTGAGAGGGCAGCCTGGTGACGAGGATCCAGATGGCTGATCAGGACGATGACCACTGCAGCCGGGCAGGACTCCCGAAGTTCTGGCAGGGCTGTCCCAGACTCGCCGGCGACCAGGCCCCAATCCACCACCACCAGGTCTGGGCGGGCGGCAGGAGCCAGGGCTAATACCGTTGGCCAGTCAGCGGCCTCGCCGACCACCAGCATGTTGAGATCTTGCAAGATAAGACGGAAGGCTGAACGTTCATCAGCCTGAGCATCCGCTAAAAAGGCGCGTTTCATACCATCATTCTATAACAATCACCCCCGGTCCGCATCCATCGACCGAGGGGTGTTTGTCTCCGCCAGTTGGGGGAGAATCGGAAGGCAGCAAGCGGGCTGTCTGTCAGGTAATCAGTCCGCTGCGCAAAGCCAGCGCCACCGCTTCTGACCGGCTGGCGACGCCCAACTTGGAGAGAATGTGGCTGACGTGGGTTTTGATGGTAGATGGGCTGACCACCAGCTTTTCGGCGATCTGGGTGTTGTTTAAACCTTCGACCATCAGAGCCAGCACAACTCGCTCCCGCTCCGTCAGATCCTGGCCTGGCGCGGGCGGCTGGTTGGCTGCGTTTACGAGCGCCTGGGCAGCATCAGGAGAGAGAGTGGCGCGCCCCATATGCGCCGCACGGATGGCCCGAGCCAGTTCATTCGCCGACACATCTTTGAGCAAATAGCCGATCGCCCCGGCCTGCAGCGCGTTTTGAACCATATCCTGCTCTTTGAAGCTGGTCAGGGCGACAACCTGGACCGTGGGAAACTGCTGGCGGATGAGGCGCGTGGCGACGACCCCATCCATACCCGGCATCATCAGGTCCATCAGGATGACATCGGGCAGGATCCGGCCACACAGTTCGATGGCAGCCTCGCCGCTATCCGCCTCGCCAGCCAGTTCCAGGTCGTCAAAGACCTTCAAGAAGGTCGCCAATCCGCGGCGCACCATCGTATGGTCATCGACTAACATCACTCGAATCGGCTGGGTAGGTTTCATTACTAACCGGCCTTCTGTTCCTGGGTCTCCAGCCAACGAATAACAATTTCGGTGCCGTGTCCCGGCTGGCTGGTGATGGATAGCGTCGCCCCCATAGCTGCGGCGCGCTCACGCATCATGCTCAGTCCATAGTGCCCGGGGGGCGTCTGTTCAGGGTCAAAGCCGCGGCCATCATCCCGGATGCGCAGTTCAACCGCACCCGCCTCATATTGCAGCTGGATATCCACCCGGCTGGCTCCGGCATGCCTGGCAATATTGTTCAACCCTTCCTGGCACAGGCGGTAGAGCGCCACCTGCACTTCCGCGGGCAATTTCCCTTCTCCTGTTACGGTCACGCTGATCGGGATGTTCGTCCGGCCTGCCAGCGCATTTCCCAACAGACGCAGCAGGTCACCCAATTCTGCATCCGTCAGGGTTGAAGGCCGGAGCTCGGCCAACAGCAGACGCATATCGGCCTGCGCCCCGCGGGTCAACCGGCGTAAATCTTCCAGGGACCGGCGCCCCTCATCCGGGTCTCGCTCCCACAGGCGCGGCAAAACCTCGGCAATCAGGCCGGCGGAGAAAAGCGACTGGTTGACAGCATCGTGCAGGTTTCGCGCCAGGCGCTGGCGTTCCTCAAGTCTGGCAAGCGCTTGGGCATTTTCGTACAGCTCGGCATTCACCATCGTGATCGCCGCCTGGTTGGCCACGGTCAGGGCCAGGTCGGCGTGGTGGGCAGTGAAATAATTACGTTCAGCGTGAGCCACCCCGATTGCCCCAATCATGCTGCCCTTGATGGCCAAAGGCACCCACATCCAGGACTGCACTCCCTCCAGTAGAATGCTCGCCTGGTTATTCAGGAGTGAGCGGAGAAACCGTGCCTGCGGGTCAGCGCTTAGCACATCAGCGATCCGGGTAGGCTGGGGCTCGTTGACCAACATGGTCAAAGCCTCCAGACTTTGCAGACCGAATTGGAAAGGCATAGCCCGCTCCAACAGTTGTGGCCCGCGCACAGCCAGGGCGGCCAGAGTTGAGCCCTCCAGCTTGAAAAGGCCAGCGTGCGTATAATCGATAATCATCCGTAATTGATCGAGGATCAGACCTGGCCGCAGTTCGAGAGCGGAAGCCAGCGTTTGGGAGATCTCCAACAAGGTGGACTGTTCGCGTGTGCGCGCATCCACCCATTGTTGGAGCATCTGCTCCGCATGGACCCGTTGGCTGACGTCACGAACGATACTCAGGAGGCATAACTTACCCTGATCAGGGAAAGCTGTCCCATGCAGCTCGACAAAGAATGAGCTGCCGTCCCGGTGCAGGTGCACCTCCAGAGCTTCGGACCGGCCCTTTGATTGAATCGCCTGTACATATGCACGGAATAACTCACGACTGTCGGGGTGGATGAAGCGAGTCGGGTGCAGGCCGATGAATTCCTCGCGAGTATAACCGTACATCGTGCACGCCGCAGGATTGGCCTCGACCACGAGGCTGGTCTCCAAATCATGGATAATCAACCCGTCGCTGGCGGTTTCGAAGATGCTCTGATAACGCCGTTCACTATCTTCAATCTGGAAAGAGCGATTTTGGCTCACGCTTCGCAGCGCGGCGTGCACCGCTTGAAGATCTTCCAGTAAGCCCCTTTCTTTGGATTCTGCCGGCCATCGATCGAGAGGGATTGCAGGAGGAGCATCCGGTTTTTGAGCCATTTGCCGGAGCAGGCTGGACATCAGCGCAAAAAAATCGTCCGCAGGAAACATAATCTATAGTTTAACCCAGACTAACGCACCTGTCACCTTGTTACGATTTCAGGTTTAGGACTGTTTTCCGGGATTGTGCAAGGATAATTCTGTAAATTTGGTCTGGCGACCTTCGCCAGCTGGTAAAGAA
>JAGUYX010000289.1 GCA_020061145.1 Anaerolineales bacterium
ATCAGCTTTCATGATCAGGTGCGGGTGCATTATTTCGACTGGGATAAAATTCAGGAATTGGACCCTCTGGGGACGAGTTTCTTTAACATTAATACCCCGCAGGACCTTAAAGAAGCAGAAAGACTTGCCGCCTCCCTGCCCTATTTGGAGGAGTGAGCTGTCTGCAAGTGTCAGTATTAATTGGCTATGCGCAATTTCGCATCAGGCATTCAGCCGATAAAAGTGGAAGAAAAAGGTGTCAATTTCCAATTAGCCCCATCTGTTTTCCGATCCTGGCGTAGATTTCCAAAACGCGATTCAACTGTTCATCCGTATGTGTGGCCATATAGCTGGTTCGCAGGAGTTGTTTGCCTTCCGGAACCGCAGGCGAAAGCACTGGATTGACAAATACGCCGGCATCAAAAAGCGCTTTCCAGGTCATGATGGTCCGGATATCATCCCCGATGAAGATCGGGATAATCGGGGATTGGCTGTTGCCAATATCAAATCCCAGATTCCGCAGTTCATTCCGCATGTATTCCCCAATCCTTTCCAGCCGTTCGATCCGTTCGGGCTCTTCGCGCATCACCTGTAAGGCAGCCAGAGCCGCTGCAGTGCTGGAAGGTGGAATACTGGCGGAGAAAATCAAGGCACGGGCATGATGTTTGATGTAATGAATCACATCATCCGAGCCGGCGATATATCCCCCCAATGACGCAAATGATTTACTGAATGTGGCCATAATCAGGTCAACTTCTTCAGTGAGTCCAAAATGTGCTGCCGTGCCGCGCCCGCCGCCCAATACGCCGGCAGCATGGGCATCGTCTACCATCAACCGCGCATCATATTTATGACATACCTTTACCAATCCATCCAGAGGGACGATATCTCCCCCCATTGAATACAATCCATCCACAACGACCAGCTTGCCGGAGTCCTCCGGAAGACCCCCCAACACCCTTTCCAGGTCACGCATATCGTTATGGCGGAATCGTTTCATCTCACCAAAGCTTAAACGCGCCCCATCTACAATGCTGGCATGGTCTTCTTTATCGAGAATGACATAATCCCCGCGCCCGACCAGTGCACTGATTGTGCCGAGATTGGTTTGCATTCCGGTTGAAAATACCAGGGCTGCTTCTTTACCCACCCATACAGCCAGCTCATTTTCTAATTGTTCGTGCATCTCCAGCGTGCCATTTAAAAATCGGGAGCCGGTGCAACTGGTGCCAAAACGATCCAGCGCCTGGTGAGCAGCTTCTTTCACCTTGGGATGGGTGGTCAATCCCAGGTAATTATTCGAGCCACACATGATCAACCGGTGCCCATGGTATTCCGCTTCGGTGCCTTCATTTTCGGTTAAGGCAATAAAATACGGGTAAATGCCCTGTTCAATCGCATTACGTGCTAAGTCGAAATCATAACACTTCTGAAAAAGATCCATTATTTACTCTCCTGGTTTGTTGAGTGTGCAACCATGTAGTCCAGAATAGGGTATAAGACCGGTCCGAATAACCGTACCAAAAAATAATACATTTGGCTGTCAAAACCCGGCAGGATGGTGAATTTTTTCCGACGGATACCACGCAGAATTGCTTGCGCCACACTCTCCGGGGTGAGTACCTGCCCTCTTCCGGATATTGCCCGGGTTTCTGGAGGTTTGAACTGGTTTTCATACGCTAACTGCGGTGTCTGCACATCGGGAGGATAAACCACCGATACGTGAATACCATAGGGTTTCATCTCCTGGCGGAGAGCCTCGGAATATCCGCGAATGGCATATTTCGAAGCGCCATACGCGGTGTATCCGAAAATATTCATCACACCAACCAGAGAACTTAGATTGACGATATGCCCTGAGCCTCTGGTAATCATGCCCGGTAATAATGCCTGTGTGGTATGTATCGTGCCAAAATAATTTACTTCCATCATCTGGTGGAAAATTTCGACATCCAGGTGTTGAACATAACCTGGATGGGCGACCCCAGCGGAATTTACCAGGATATCCGGCGTTCCGTGGATGGACTGCATTGCCTCAAGATGTTCAAAAATATCGGGATACCGGCTCACATCTGCAGACAGGCAGAAAACACGCTCCTGCGCCTCAGGTAAGGCAAATAACATTTGCTTCCTGGTTGCCTCCAATCGTTCCCGGTCCCGCGCCAGAATCACCACCCGGGCGCCAGCGCCTAAAAACGCCCGCGCCGTTGCCAGACCAATACCTGAAGAACCACCTGTAACCAATACCAGCTTTTGAGAAAAATCCAAGCGCGCCTCACTCATCAGCCGGAGTCATTAGAAGTTCATCCGCTAATGCCGGCAGGTTGTGGATCGTTTTCTCCAGCCGTTCGATCTGCTCGGACAACGAATCCAGATCAGCCCTTTGGACGATCTTTTGCCGGGCAAGTAAACGTTCGATGAAATTGGAAATACGCCCTGGGTGGTCAACTGGCTCTGGTTCAACCGTAACGGAAGTTAAAATCTCAAAAATATCATTCGCCTCAGCATTCGATATCGCAGCCTGCAAAACCAGTTGATCAAGACGAAGACGTAGTTCGGTTTCAAAGGCTAGATTGTACTCGCCTTGACTTCGAAATCTCGCCCCACCAAAACGAACAAGTCGGGTAAGTAGCTGGGTAGGTAAGGCAAGTGTGCGTTCTTTCTGAGTTTCCAGGATCACCTGAGAGAGTGTGAGGGAGGTCAGATCCTCTCCACTGGGATGCTCCTCTACGCGGATATCCTCACCCTGAACGATTAGTTGGTGAAGTTCATCCAACGTGATGTAGGATTTTCGGGCAGTGTTATACAGTTTACGGTTGGGATAACGCTTAATCAACAACATAATCGGCTTCAGCATCCAGATAAACCCGGCAAATGTTCAGACTACCTGGCAATTCCCCCAAGTATACGCCAGTTAAACGAGATTCCGCCACAGGTTTTACCAGAAGTTGGCTAAATTTCCGGTGGTTTCTGCAATGCTTCGCCAGCAGTCCGGTCCTTCTGCATTTCGGCGACTTTCTCAGTCAGCCGGTTTATTCGGTCGGCCAGCTCCTGGACTTCGTCACGTCTAGGTAGATTCAACCGGGCGACTAATTTTTCCAAACGCTGTTCGATTTTTTCTTCTACCTGGCTGGAATATGTATGGCGCCGTTCTTTCATTTCATCCACCAGCTTACGGGCGTCTGTTTCGGCAATTTCGCCCCGCTCCACTAATTTATCCAGAAAATTTATGGCTTCATCCTGAGCCAGGGCCATACTCCCCACGCCAACCAAAAATATCTTACGCAAAAAAGAAAAAAATTCACCCGATGTTGGTTCTGGTGTTGGTTCCTGAGGTTTCTTCGCCATGACTTACCTCCAGATGAGTAATAAACTTATGACGCAATGCGTCATAAGTTTTATAGCATAATCGGGATGATCTGTCAATTTTTTATCCCTTTGGCGGAAATAACGTCGGAAAATCAGGATCCAACAATAAGACTGGATGATAAGCAGGACGCCCGCTGCCGTCTTCAATCTGGCTGCGGCAGGATGTTCCTGCCGCTACAATCCAACAATCTGGCGGGGCAGAACGAACTGCCGGCAATAAAACCAGTTCCCCCACTGACATCGACAACTGGTAATGCTCAGCTTCATAACCAAACGCGCCAGCCATGCCACAGCACCCGCTCTCGATTTCTTGCACTTGATAACCTGCCTTGCTCAATATTGCCCGCGTGGCTGCCACACCCACGGGCAATCCATCCGCTGCAGGCGGTCGAGCCTTTTGGTGGCAATGACCATGTACAAAAACAACTTGCCGCCTGGATTTTTCCAACAGCTCAAGTGGAGCCTGCCATTCAGAAGAATCACCCGGTTTTGGGCGTAATAAAAATTCGTCCAGCATCCAGGCGCGCTTACCCATTTCAAAAGCATAACGATTACCTGGCAACAAGTCCACCAATTCGTCGCTCAGGGTATAGATCTCCGATGGTTCCAAACCGACAATAGGCAGGGAGCCTTCAGGGTCAATCCGCTGAATAGCGGACACCAGGGCCTGCAAATGTTGAATTGCCTGCTCCAAAAAACCCTTAGAAAGGTAAGTTCGACCTGCGCCAGCAAATGGCAAGATCCATGGGCAATAACCTGCTTGTTTAAGCACGCGTATAGCCGAAACCTCGATTTCCGGTTGAAAGTAATGGGTGAAGACATCCGTCAATACCAGAACGTGATTCCCAGGTGATTGCGCCATTTGAGATTGGATTACTTCCAGGTGATCGAGACGGTTTATCCGGCTTGCCAGGCGAGGAAAGGGACGTTGCGGCGCGATGCCAAAACGTGATCCAATCCAGTTATATAAACTGGTGGTCGTAAACCGGTTAATGAATGGCGCCAGGGGATGGGCAAAACGTGCCAGTACAGGCAAATAAGCAAACAGGAAATCGCGGACTTTACGGGGTTCACGGGTATG
Organism: Anaerolineales bacterium; assembly: GCA_020061145.1. Classification (GTDB taxonomy): domain Bacteria; phylum Chloroflexota; class Anaerolineae; order Anaerolineales; family DRKV01; genus JAGUYX01. Next base: position 4,430 of record JAGUYX010000289.1, read on the forward strand.
ATAATGGTGTAAAAATTCAATTTTCAACCTGGCCATATCCACAGAGGAGGGACATTCAGATGAACAGCCTTTACATTCCAGGCACAGGTCCAACGCCTCATGAACTGCGTGCAAACCCAGCCTTTCGGAAGCAAATTGCCCGGAAATCAATAAGCGGAGCAGGTTGGCGCGGCCGCGCGTAGAATGTTCCTCTTCCCGTGTCACCTGGAACGAAGGGCACATTACTCCGGTGTCCTTTAGGCATACGCCTGCCCCGTTGCACAACTCGATGGCGCCATCCAACCCGGCGTGACGCGAAAAGTCCATCCGGGTTTTCCATGCAGTTGTCTGGTAACCTGGAGAATAACGCAGATTTGTATCCATCGCTGGTGCGTCCAGGATTTTTCCAGGGTTGAATAAACCATGGGGATCGGCGGCTGTTTTAATTTTCCGAAATAAGGTCAAAATATGCACACCATACGCCTGCTCCAGCCATTCGGAGCGCGCCAGACCGGTGCCATGCTCGCCGCTGACTGCACCACCCAAATTTAAAGTCAGGCTAACTGCCTGGCTGGCAATGGAGCGTAGCTGCTGGATGCCGACCGGTGATTTCAGGTCCAAAACCGGGCGGATATGCAAACAACCTGCAGATGCATGTGCGTATATTTCGGCGTAGGTAGCATGCTCCGCCATAATGGCATTCATCTGGCGGACAAACTCGCCCAGCCGCTCCACGGGGACAGCCAGATCTTCAATAAACGCCAGTGGGCGTGGACCACCTGGGCGGGAATTCAAAATCCCCAGACCCATTTTGCGAATATTCCAGACCTGTTGCTGTTGCTCCGGCGTCACCGCCAGGAAGACGTCATCTCCGAGTTTTTCCGCCTGTTTTTTTATAACCTCAGGGTTTTTACCGCTGAATTCCAAAACTAAAAGCGCAGCCGGGTCCCCCTGCACGAAGCTCAATTGGTGCGCGTACGCCGGAATACTGCGCGCCAGGCGTAGCAAGCTGCCCGGGATCAGCTCGATGGCGGAAGGGGATAAGGAAAGCAGCTCAGGTGTAGCGTCGCAGGCCGATTCAATATCGGGAAATGCCCGGACAGCCAGGATAGTGTGGTCAGGCAGCGGTACCAGGCGCAGCTCCAGGGCAGTGATTACCCCCAACGTTCCTTCCGAACCGGCAAATAGCGGCGCCAGGTTCAGCATGCCGTCGTTTACCGGAGGGTAGGGTAAATTGGCTTGATTCCAGTCGGCGTTCCACATAGGCGGTTTGCCTGGTGACCAGGGGAGTAAATATTGGATGGCGTATCCGGCAGCCCGCCTCCAAACCGAGGGCCAGTTTTGCTTGATAACCTGGGCAGACTGCTGGCGTATTTCCAGGGCAGCCTGGTACATGGCCCGCTCGGCCGTGCCGTGTGCATGCACACTTCGATATTCTGCTGAAGCCAATGGAATCGCTTCAAACCGGGCGCTTTGTCCGTCAGACAGAAGCGTCTCAACTGCCAACAGATGATCGCCGGCCATACCATAGAGAATGGAATGCGCCCCGGTGGCATTGTTGGCGACACTGCCAGCAACAGTCGCCCGATCTGCTGAAGCGGGATCGGGTCCAAAATGGAGGCCATGGCGTTTCGCCTCTCGATTTAATCTGGAAAGGTTTACACCGGGTTCGACTCGCGCCACCCGCTCGAGCGGGTTTATTTCGATCTTTTGATCCAGGTAACGGGAGACATCCAGGATTAACGCCGGCCCAATGGCCTGCCCAGCCAGGCTGGAGCCTGCTCCACGCGGCAAAACAGGGATATGCTCGCGTGCGCAGATTTCCACCACTACCTGAAGGTCCTCCACACGGCGAGGAAAATATACTCCAAGGGGTTCGATCTGGTAAATGGAGGCATCGGTGCTATATAACATCCGGGATACCGGATCAAGCCTTAACTCGCCGCTGGTGCGCCGGCTAATTTCTGCCTGAAAATCCAGAGAGAGGTGGCTATTTTGTCTGTTCATCAACTCGGTCGAAACTTCCGCGGAAAGTTTTAAATATCGAGATCAGCAGGAAATACCCAAGTATTGTACAACACACTGATTTATTAAAACCATCTCTCTTGTGGCATGACAATACTCCCGGCTTCTCAGCACAATCGTCAGATATCCCTGACGAATTCGGCATGCAAAGCTATAATAAAAACTACACCAAACTGGCTTATGAGGCGCCAACGCCCGTTCAAGGAGTGATAACATCATGAGCTTCAGCCAACTTGCGCGCTCGATTCCCGATTCACCGACCTTACGCCTGAATGAAAAAGCGCGACTACTACGAGAGCGCGGCGAACCGGTCATTCACCTGGGTATCGGCGAACCCAAGAATAAAACCCCGATTACTGCAGTGCTCAGCTCAGCCGCAAAATTACGCTCTGGTGATATCAAGTACACACCTACGGATGGCACCCCCTCGCTTAAGAAAGCAATTATCCGGTACACGGAAGAAAATTATGGACGCCGCGTAGCTCCAGAGAATATTATCGTCTCTACCGGCGCCAAACAATCCCTGTACAACATTCTGTTCACGCTGATTAACCCTCAAGATGAGGTCATCATCCTCGCGCCCTACTGGGTTAGTTACCCGGAAATGGTGCGTATGGTCTATGGAATTCCGGTGATTGTCACCCCGGAAGATGGCTCTTTCCATCCACGCATCGAAGATGTGACCGAAGCCATTACCGGATATACCAAAGCGATTATTGTCAACAGCCCGAACAACCCCTCCGGTATCCTTTTTAACAATGAGTTTCTCGGCGAGCTGATCACTCTTTGCGAACGCAAAGGCATTTATGTCATCATGGATGACATTTATCATAAGCTGGTTTTCAATGGGAAAAAATGGACCTCCCCCTACAAATTTACTGAGCGAGATATTGAAAACACACATGTGATTGTAGTTAACGGTGTTTCCAAAGTATATGGCATGACCGGTTTCCGCATTGGCTGGGCAATCGCCCCACGCAGGATGGTGGAAGTGATGACTAATGTTCAGGCACAAACAACCTCTTGCCCATCCCTGCTCCTTCAGGCGGCAGCCGAAGGTGCGCTGAACGGTCTGCAATCCATTGTGGAGAGCTTACGCCTGACGATTCAAAACAATCGGGAGATTACCCTCCAACAATTAGGCACTTTCCGGGATGTGCGTACGACTGCACCGGATGGCACATTTTATGTGCTTCCAGACTTCAGGGCATACCAGCAGAATTCCGTCCAACTGGCGGAATTTTTATTGGAAAAAGTACTGGTGGTGACGGTGCCCGGCAAGGAATTTGGTATGGAAGGGCATCTTCGCTTGAGTTTTTCCGGTAATGGAAAAGAAGTTATCGAGGCAATCGAACGCATGAAATGGGCGCTCGATCCGCAAGCGCCTAATGATATTTATATTGGCGACCGTAAATTGATCAGGGATTGGTTATGAACAATTTATTATATATCGTCACGCCTGCGGAGAAACAGGCTGAACAACTCAAAAGCGAATACGATTTAGCCAACCACGGCCTGGTTAACCTGCGTAAAGTGTACTGGAACCTGCCCGGAGAAGCGCTTTACGAGGAAGCCATTTTTCGTAATGAAGGACGTATTGCCCGCTCGGGTTCCCTGGTTTTGAACTCTGGTAAACACACGGCCCGCTCGGCACAGGATAAATATATTGTGTATGAAACCTCCACGGAAAACAATATCTGGTGGGGAGAATATAACCGCCCTATGGCGGAAGACAAGTTTGCCGAACTTTATTCCCGCGTACAGGGCTACTTACAGGGACGGGATTTATTTGTGCAGGATTGTTTTGTTGGTGCGGATGAGGAGTACCGATTGCCGGTCAGAATTATTACCGAACTTGCCTGGCACAGCCTGTTTGCCAGGAACATGTTTATCCTTCCCAAATCGTCAGAGGAGTATAAATATTTCGTGCCAGAGTTTACAGTTATGGTTGCCAGCAATTTCCAGGCGGTGCCAGCGATCGATGGTACCCGCTCCAGCACGGTGATCAGCCTAAATTTTGCTCAGAATATGGCTTTGATTGTGGATTCTGCCTACAGTGGAGAAATTAAGAAAAGCCTTTTTACGGTAATGAATTATTTGATGCCCCTGGAGGGGGTCATGTCGATGCACTGCTCGGCAAATACCGGCCCTGAGAATGACACTGCTCTCTTTTTTGGATTGTCCGGAACAGGCAAGACCACGCTCTCCGCTGATCCGGAACGTGGCTTGATCGGGGACGACGAACACGGGTGGAGCGATAGAGGTATCTTCAATTATGAAGGGGGATGTTATGCTAAAGTGATCCGGTTATCCGAGGAATCGGAGCCGCAAATCTATGCGACTACCCGGCGGTTTGGCACGATCCTGGAAAACGTGATCTTCGATCCAGTGACCCGGCAGATTGACCTCGATGACGAAGAAATCACCGAAAATACACGGGCGTCCTATCCTCTGGATTTTATAGAAAATGCAGTCGAGTCAAAGATGGGTGGGCATCCGAAAAATATCATATTCCTCACCTGCGATGCCCAGGGGGTGATGCCCCCGATTGCCCGCCTGGATCCCGAGCAAGCCATGTACCACTTTATCTCCGGTTACACCTCGAAAGTCGGGGGCACGGAGGTTGGGTTGGGCGAGGAGCCGGAAATCACGTTCAGCGCCTGTTTTGGAGCGCCATTTATGGTCCACCATCCAATTGTGTACGCAGAGTTGCTCAAACGGAAAATAATCCGTTACGAGGTTAAGTGCTGGCTGGTGAATACCGGTTGGGTGGGCGGTCCGTATGGTATCGGTAAACGTATCAGTATTCGCCACACACGGGCTTTATTGAACGCGGCGCTGGAAGGCAAGCTGGAGGATGTGGAGTATTACACCGATCCAATTTTCGGATTTAAAGTGCCAAAATCCTGTCCCGGCGTGCCGGAATCGGTGCTTTATCCGGCTTCTTCCTGGCCGAGTGAAGAAAAATATTACGACCGTTACCGGCAGTTGGCGTCGCGTTTTATCAATAATTTCCGTAAATACGCGACGGTTTGTCCGCCTGAACTGGTGCAAGCCGGACCTGATGTAACAAAAATCGCCAATTGATGGAATAGTGCAATCTGCACCGCTGACCCGGTTTCACCGTTCTTCCAGGTAGTAGGTGGCATAACTGTTTATACACGGATTCCCCCACGCCAGGTGGATATTTCGGGCAGTCAGGTCCATGATCATGGCATTGATCGTTTTTTGCCGGTCGGTGACGGGGGATTGGCTATCTTCATGATTACAGATTGAATCCGGAAAATTTACATGATCCTTCTGGATTGCCTGCAAACTTTTAATGGTGTGCTTGTTATGGCTTTGAATTAGCCGATCTATACGGTGATACCGCACCCGTGTAGAGATCAATTCATCCGGTTCATATTCCACAGCCTGCATTTTCGGATCCAGATAATGGTTGGTATGCAACACATAGCCATTATGGGCAGGCAGAATTGCAAATTGCCGGGCGGATACTTCCACGTTGTACATTTCACCGCTTTCATGCACCAATAAATGGTTATAACCAGCAGCACGCTGAGGAACCAGCATATGCCGGATTGCCTGGCTGATCGAACGGGCGCTCAGCACAGCCCTGGACACGACAATCCTGGGGATACCAATCCGAGAATCGCTCGGGTAAACAGAATCGCAACATTGGGCTATCCCGGCGCTGTTGAGGCCGATATTCGGCAGCAAACCACCATAGGTCATCGCCAGGAAAGAAGGTTCGCCTTGCGGATGAGCAAGCACCAGGTAAACGTCGTCTTCATCCCAGGGTAACCAGTCTTCATTGTGTGCCACCAGCACGTGTTCATCCGCAGTGCGAGTTTCATTGACAGCCATGGATGAGCATTTTTCCAAATGCAGCGCGTCTGAAGTAACTGCTTCCATGGCATTTAATACCGCGATATCATCAAAAGCCACTCCCGCTCCTTCGGCAATCCCCAGCATTTCTTCCGCGTATTGCGGATAATGTTCCTGCACAAATGGCAGATATTTTCTGGATTGTATCTTTGCTCCACGCCAATCCAGCTGCAAAATATCCTGGGACTTTTCCAGGAAAATACGCGCATTCTCAATGCTTCGGTGCACTTGATGGCGTGCTGCTTCCCCCATCTGGCGACCCAATTCTCGATGGGTACCTGAAATTTCGTAAATTGGAACGGGATCAGCATGGAGAGTGGAATCGTTAGCGTTCAATGCATTAACCCTATCTTTCAGCCAGTAAGATAGCCTTCGCCCAGGTCAGGGTCATCAGCAGAAACATCTTCGAGTTTATCCGGGAACAGAAACGGCTGGTAGCGGGCGATTAACCGTCCGGGAATTCGCCCCTGAATGAGGACATCATGCCGCAAGTTCTGAACATGCTCCACCTGCCCGCTTTCATGAAAGAGTGAGATCAGCGCGCCTTGATCGTAAGGCAGCTTCACACGGATAGAGGAATAATTTTCAAAAAGCTGGCGGTGAACAGCCTGGAGCAGGTTTTCGATCCCCTGTCCGGTAAGTGCAGAGATCGCGACCGCATCCGGGAAGTCCTCCAGAGCAGCCTCCGCCCGTTGAGGATCGTTCAGACGGTCGATTTTATTCAAAATGGTGAGCACAGGGATTTGCTCGGCTTCGATTTCTTCCAGGGTCTGGTGGACTGCTTCTGCGTGGGCGCGGGCATTGGGGTGGGTAACATCGATGACGTGCAAGAGTAAATCCGCTTCAGTGATTTCTTCCAGGGTAGCGCGAAAAGCTGCCACCAGGTGCGTGGGTAACTTTTGAATAAATCCAACTGTGTCGGTAAAAAGTGCGACCTGACCACCGGGCAGTTCCACCCGGCGGGTAGTTGGATCCAGTGTGGCGAATAATTGGTCCGCCACAAATACCTCAGCCCCAGATAGACGATTGAGTAAGGTGGACTTACCGGCATTGGTATAGCCGACCAGAGAAATAACTGGAATGCGAGATTGTTTTCTGCGATTGCGGTGCCGCGATCGGTGAGCCCGCACTTTTTCCAATTCCCCTTTGAGCTGGCTGATACGGCGACGCACGTCCCGGCGATCCACTTCTAGCTGGGTTTCACCCGGTCCACGTAAACCGACTCCGCCGACTCCACCTGCTCTACCGCCGCCACCGCCTGCCTGGCGCGCCAGGTGAGTCCAGGCACGCGTCAGGCGGGGTAAACGATATTCGTATTGCGCCAACTCGACCTGAAGTGCACCTTCGGCGGTATGTGCGTGCTGAGCGAAAATATCCAGAATCAGCGCAGTGCGATCCAGGACACGCACATCGCCGAAGATTTTTTCCAGCTCACGCTGATGTCTTGGCGATAATTCATCGTCAAAAATCAAAACATCGGATTGTGTCTCCTCGACCAGCGCTTTGATTTCTTCAACTTTCCCACTGCCAATATAAGTTTTGGCATTGGGTTTTTCCAATCGTTGGGTAACCTCACCGACCACATCCAGGCCGGCAGTATCGCTGAGCAGGGTCAGCTCGGCGAGAGAATCGTCCAGAGAAAGCAGGTGATCGCCATCGATAATTTCAACTCCCACCAAAAATGCTCTTTCACGGGGGCGTCGAGTTGGTTCAGTCAGTTTTTTCGCCATAAAAAGTATTTTACTGCAATCCTTCTATTTGTAACCACTGCCAGAGTGTTTCTCCCACAGCTAACAGACTCTCAGCGGAGACCTTGTCGGCAGTATCCTGAGTGGTATGCCAGTAAGGATAATCGAAATCGATGATATCCACTGCCCGAATACCCGCCTCTATAAACGGGATATGGTCGTCTGTAATCCGGTATTTCGCTTCCGGAATAAACACATTCCCATAACCTGCTTCCGCTGCGATGGACCAGATCGCACCAGCCAGCTCTGGATCTGAGTTTTTTTCGTAATAAATATTCAAATCAGCATCCCCGATCATATCTACAATCACCGCAGCATCCGGTTTTTCATCCAGGGCTGAAACAAATGCACTGGACCCCATAATCCAATCCCAACCAGCAATGCGCCCATTGTCCTCGGCATCGAAAAATACCAGCCAGACTTGGTTCGGTTTCTCCCGCGGAAGGGAGCGAGCCAGTTCGGTAAGGACAGCGACTCCGGAAGCGCCATCGTTAGCGCCCGGAACCGGCAGCTCCATTTTATCGACATCCATGTCATTATCGGCATGTAAACGGGTATCGTAATGCGCGCCAATTATGATCCAGGGTTTCTCTGGATCCAGCTCGGCTGTTTCCTTGGCGACGAGATTGATGATCGTCTGCCCCATCATCTCGACGCGTTGCTCTTCAACAAGCCAACCTGCGGCTTCCAACTCACTCCGGATCCAGGCCTGAACCTGTTGGTGACCGGGGGAACCAGGAAACCGCGGCCCAAACTCCATCTGGGCGAGCACATCCTGATAGGCTCGTTCTCCACTGAAGGAATCCATACGGGTAAACCCGGGATCTGAAGGAGCAGGCTGGCAGCCAACCAGGAAGAAGAGCAAAATCAAAAAAACAAAAGCGCGATCACGCCATATTCGGTTTATTAGGGCAGTGACAACATGACTATAAGTGGCTATGCGCACTCTGCACCTCGGATTCAGCCAGAAATGTCTCCAGATCGACAAGAGCCCGCTGGCTGTAAGCAGCCGCTCTGTCTCGCTTTCCCAATCGTTTATGCGTTTCCAGCGGCGGCAAAAGCCCATAATTCGCCTTCATGGGTTGGAAATCCGCCGCGCTTGCACGTGTGACATAACTGCACAGCGCGCCCAGCATCGTCGTCTCAGGTAAAACCACAACCGGCTCACCCCTGATCAAGCGTGCAGCATTCCACCCTGCCAGCAAGCCGGTACCGATATTGCCTGCATAACCTTCCACACCGGTAATTTGCCCGGCGAAAAAGAGATTTTCCCGGGTATTGAATTGCATCGCAGGCGATAAAACGGCAGGTGAGAAGATGAAGGTATTGCGATGCATCTGTCCATACCGCGCAAATTCGGCGTTCTCCAATCCAGGTATCATTCTGAAAACCCGTTTTTGCTCCGCAAACTTCAAATTGGTCTGAAAACCCACCAGGTTATACAACGTTCCTGCCAGGTTATCCTGGCGCAACTGTACCACAGCATAGGGGCGCCTGCCGGTGCGCGGATCCTCCAGACCGACCGGGCGCATGGGTCCGAAAGCCAGAGCCTTCCTGTCGCGACGCGCTAATATTTCTACTGGCAAACAGCCCTCAAAAAAGTGGTGCATCCCGGCGTGTACCCCGCCTTCCAGCTCGAGCTCGAAATCCCTGAGCTGAATTCGCTCTGCTTCCAATAAAGCACTCACAAAGGCTGCATACTCATCTTCGGTCAAGGGACAATTCAGATAATCACCGTCTTTGGATTCGAGGCTGTCATACCGTGAAGCCCGAAAAGCGACCGACAGATCAATCGACTCTCCGTAAACCACCGGCGCGATGGCATCAAAGAAAAATAAATGCTCCTGACCGGTAAGCTGCCGGATCGAGGCGGATAAAGCGCTTGATGTCAACGGACCGCTGGCAATGATTACCGGACGATCTGTGGGAATTTGACGGACCTCTTTCCGAATTATGCGGATATTCGGGTGTAAATCGATTGCCTGGGTAACCTTGCGGGCGAATAATTCTCGGTCGACCGCCAGGGCTCTGCCTGCCGGGACCGCGCTCTCATCTGCGCAGCGCAGTAAAAGCGACCCCATCCGGCGTAATTCTGCTTTTAACAATCCGGGGGCGCGATCGGGTAAATCCGAACCGAGGGAATTGGAGCAAACCAGCTCAGCCAGGTATGTGCCGGTATGAGCACCGGTGTTGAGTTCCGGTCGCATTTCGTATAACTCGACCGTTATACCCCGTTCTGCCGCCTGCCAGGCTGCTTCACTGCCTGCCAGACCACCACCCACAACCATTAATTTTTCCATACCAGAAACCACCTCTCTGCTGCCAGGCTGTGCGCCAATTTTACCAGAGTGCGATTGGCACATTTATTGCAACTAATCCTTGCGCAGGTTAAGGAATCCATCTATACTCGTCCATAGGTGCAACATGTTTCAAATTCAATCGCCAGAAATACGCCATCTCACCACTGCTCATCTAGCCCAGACAATGACGCTGTTGGGACTGACCATCAATGAGCTTCGCCAACGGATCGAGTCGGAGCTGGCCAACAACCCCGCTCTGGAGCTGGTGGAGGAACGTCGCTGCCCGCAATGCCGGCGAAAACTCGTAACTCCTGGTCCATGCCCGGTTTGCAGCCAGCCAAAACCAGGTGGCGAGCTGGAACCGATTATTTTCTATTCCGACCGGGAGGAGACGACACCCCGAGGTTTAGGTGCCAGTGGTGAGGAAATGCCGGATGACAACTTTGCGGCTGAAGCGCAGGACCTGCCTACCTATGTGATGCGTCAGATCGCGCCTGAACTGGCGAAAGAGGATCGCGGGATCGCAGCGCATATACTAACCTCCCTGGACGAAGATGGTTTATTACCCACTCCCTTGATCGAAATCGCCCGATTTAATCATGCACCGCTCTCACGCGTCGAGGCAGTTTTGCAGTTGATCCAGCGCGCTGACCCGGTCGGTGTGGGAGCTCGCACGCCGCAAGAAGCGTTATTGGTGCAATTGAAGTTCCTAAGCGAACGTCAGTCGATCCCCGATCTGGCAGAAGAGATCATCCGGCGAGGTATGGACCTGCTGAGCCGACGGCAATACACCGAGCTGGCACGCTTATTGAATACCACTCCACACCGTGTCGAATATGCAGCCCGGTTTATCATTGATAAACTATATCCATTTCCGGGACGCGCTTTCTGGGGTGATATCCACCAGGGGAATGAAAGCGCTCCATTGGTTTATTCCAATCCGGATGTGTTGCTCCGCCTGTTGGATGAAAAAAACCCAAACAGCCCGATCGTCGCCGAAATCATCATGCCCATTCGAGGCACCCTGAGAGTCAACCCACTTTTTCGCAAGGCATTCAAAGAAGCCTCTGAAGAGAAAATCGGCGACTGGCGCAATGACCTCGAACAGGCCAATTTGCTGGTTAAATGCCTCCAACAGCGTTTCCACACCATCCGGCGCCTGGTTTATCAACTGGTCACCAGTCAGCGCGATTTCATCCTCGGCGGAGACGCTTACCTGATTCCAATGACCCGGGCGACGATTGCCGAAGACCTGGGTGTACATGAATCCACCATATCCCGTGCAGTGGCAAATAAAACCGTCCAGTTGCCCAGCGGGCACATCATCCCTATGGAACGTTTCTTCGACCGCAGCCTGCAGGTACGTACTGTGTTGAGGGAAATCGTCTCGGACGAGCTTCGGCCGCTCAGCGATACACAAATTGCAGACAGGTTGCGCGAAAGAGGGTATGATATAGCCCGGCGAACCGTTGCCAAATATCGGTCCATGGAAGGGATTTTACCTGCCAGGTTACGGCATAAAAAGGTATCCGCCAATTTGCATATGTGAGAGAAAAGGCGTTGCGCAACCCATTAGGATTTTTTCGCAACCAGCAGCCCGGTTTCAAAGAATTACCCAGCCTGCTCAATTTACTGCCCCATCCTACGGTTATTCTGGACAGCGTTGCCGGTACAATCGTCACCTGTAACACTAAAGCTCTCCAGTATACGGCGTATACCCGCGCTGAGCTGGAAGCCAGCGAGTATACCCGGCTGTTTCCAGACTTTCAGTTTAATGCTTCACCGACCAATGCAGATGAATCGGTCACCTACACGATTTCTCTGCGCAACGGCTTGAGTGAGCAAGTCGTGGTCGAATCCACACCCCTGGATGCGGAACGGCATTGGATCATACTTGGGTTCGAACCGCTGACGCGTTATCAAAAGCGACTCCGTAACCAACAACGCCAGCAGGATTACCTCAAAGTCCTGCTGAAGATGTCTCAAGCGATGGAAATCACAGACCCCGACGAAGTTAATGTCGCTTTTTTGGAAGCAGGTCTGATGTTAACCGGCGCAGGCTGTATCGCCCTCTATCGCGTAGACCCAGGGGAACCTCAATTGGTCAAGGTTCGCCAGGCTGGCAAGGATATTCCCCTTCCGGACACAGTGCTGGCTTCGGATGTGGGGCGCAATACCGTTCCGAATTTTTGGGCGCAGGGAAAACGTATTCGCACCGGATTGCAGAGAATTGCCCGGGCCAGCGGATTAAATTATCTCGCCTCGGTGGGCATCGGTGAAGAAAACGCCCTGTTTGGCATCCTGATCGCTGCGGATGTTGACGGGTTACCCGAAGATAATCTGCTGGAAATGCTGGAAGCGCTCGGCACTTTTCTGGGAACGATCTTCCAGCATGACGTATTGATTAACCAGTTACGGAAAATCAATCTGGAATTGACCGGTAAATTAACCATCGCAGACACTATCCTGGAAAATGTCCAGGATGGTGTCTTAGTATTAACGCTTGAGATGAAAATCCAACGCCTCAACCCGGCGGCGGAACTGATCCTGGGTTATGCATTAGACGAAGTCGCCGGGACGGATATCGAAAATGTGCTGATCGGGACTGAAAAGCTAAAACCGGCCCTGAAACTGGGTCTGGAAGGCATCCAGACGCCCAGCCTGGGAAAAGTAACCCTGCACCGCCGGGATGGTCGTTCCTTCCCTGCTGAAATCCAGATCTTACCGATCGAACAAAATGGTTCGATCGGATCCTTGATCATTTTCTTGCGCGACTTGAGTGAACATCATCAGATTCAGGCGCGCACCCAACAACTGGAACAACGCGCCCTGTTAGGCGAGGTCACGGCAATATTTGCCCACGAAGTACGCAACCCGTTGAATAACATCAGCATGGCTTTGCAGATCATGGACATGAATTTTCCGCCAGGCGACCCAAACCGGGAACTGGTGGAGAAGATGAAGCAAGATACCGACCGGTTATTGCACCTGATGAACTCAATTCTGACGTTTTCGCGCACTGCGGATCGCCAGATGGAGCCGGTTAACCTGGTGGTGTTCCTGGAACGCCTCCTTCTCCGCTGGCAGCCGCGGATGACGCGGGTAAACGTCAAATCTGAAATCCATATTGCCCCGGGAACACCAATGATCCGTGGCAACGAGCAATCCCTGGAGCAGGTTTTCACCAACCTGTTTCATAACGCCTTACGGGCAATGAATGATGGCGGCGGCACTTTATCCGTGCGGGTAAATGCCTCCGGACAAAAAGGCGTGGCGCGCATGGTTCATATTGATGTCAGCGATACCGGAATTGGTATACCTCCCGAAAACCTGGAAGTTATCTTCAATCCGTTTTTCACCACCGACCCACAGGGGACCGGCCTGGGTCTGGCGATTACACAGAGTATCATCACCGCCCACAGGGGAAGCATCACGGTTGAATCATTCCCCGGCGGGGGTACCGTATTTCACATCACTTTGCCTGCCTTGCAAGGCACGGGTTCACTTGAAGGTAAATTACCCATCTGAGTGTGGAGGATATTAATGAGCGCAACGATCCTGGTAGTTGACGACGAAGAAAATGCTCGAACTTACCTTGACTCATTTTTGACCTCACAGGGGTATGAGGTTTATCAGGCATCCACACTGACGGAAGCGCGAGAATATCTTACCCGTAGCAGTGCAGATATTATTTTACTGGACGTCAAGCTGCCAGATGGTTATGGGCCATCCCTCTTAGAAGAAACCGCCATGCTCGAAGTTCGCCCTCCGGTGATTCTGATCACCGCCTTTGGCGATATCGATATGGCAGTCGAAGCCATGAAAAATGGCGCACATGATTTTCTACAAAAGCCGATCCAACTGGAAACGCTGCACAGTTCCATCCAGCGCGCCGAGGAGATCGTCTCGATGCGCCGTGAGCTGGTACATTTCCGCAGCGCCCAGCAACAGGGCTATGAAAATATTATCATCAAGAGTCCGGGGATGAAACGCGCCATGCAGGCTGCACAACGCGCCGCATCCGCTTCGGTGTCTGTGCTGATTTCCGGGGAAACCGGTACGGGCAAAGAAGTCATGGCAAATGCCATTCATAAAATGAGTACGCGGGTACAAAAAGGAATGATTGCCATCAACTGCGCGGCAATCCAACCCACCGTGCTGGAATCCGAGTTATTTGGCTACGAAGCCGGGGCATTCACCGGCGCAGAAAAACGTAAAATCGGTCTGATGGAGACAGCAGATGGCGGAATTCTGTTCCTGGATGAGATTGCTTCCATGCCGCTCGATATGCAGGTAAAGTTATTACGCGCTCTCGAGGATCACACCTTCCGTAGAGTGGGCGGCACCAAGGAAGTTAAGGTAGATGTTCAGGTGCTGGCAGCCTCCAATCAAAACCTGCAAGCTATGGTCGAGCAAAATCAGTTCCGTGAGGACCTGTATTACCGCCTTAAAGTCATCGATATTCACCTGCCGCCGCTGCGTGAGCGAACGGAAGAAATTCCTGATCTGGTAGGCATGTTCATTCGCAGCTTCAACCCACGCATGGGATTGAGTATCACAGATGTCACCCCGCGGGCGATGGAGGCAATGGTAGCTTATCGTTGGCCGGGAAATGTACGCGAATTACGAAATGTCATCGAGCGGGCGATGATCTTTTGTGATGATGAAGCCATTGATATCCAACACCTTCCGGGAGAGATCACCGGACTATAAAGCAGACTTCATATAGTAATTTAGTTAAATCGGGTAAAATGTGATATGAATAACAAGGTAATGTCTGATCATCGCTGATGGAGCATCTGCATGCCTGGAACAACTGAATTAATTATTATCCTGGTGATCATCGTCCTCCTGTTTGGTGTGGGGAGAATCGGAAAAATCGCGGGCGAACTTGGAAGCGGAATACGTGCATTCCGAGATGGATTACAGGGTGACAAAAAGAATAAAACCGAAACGTCTGAACAGGTGGAAAATTCATCCACAGAAGAAGAAGATTGACCTCAATCCCGGATGAATTTTCAGCGGGAAATGTGCTCGTAGTTACGGTGGCGGACTGATCTGACGCTCTGACCCTGATTTTGGTGCACCTGAGCAGACCCGCCAGGTGCATTTTGTTATGCCAGAACTGCCGATCTCATCCTCCCTTACGCTTTTTTACCTGGAATATAATCCGACCGGTAGAGAAACGGTGCTGTTATTGCATGGTTTAGGAGCGAATGCGGATTCCTGGTTATTACAGATTCCCGCCCTGGAAGCAGCCGGATACCACTTGCTGGCTCCGGATTTACGTGGATTTGGGAGGTCAAGCTACCCAGGGAATTTCAGCATCCAGGCGATGGCGCAGGATTGCGTGCAATTTATTCAGGCGGTAAACCAGAGCGCCGCGCATGTAGTGGGAATATCCATGGGAGGCACTGTTGCGCTGCAATTGGCGCTTTCCGCTCCAGATCAGGTCAAAAGCCTGGTGCTGATTAACACCTTCGCTCGATTTCGCCCACCACGCCCGGCATTGATGCTGCGCTTTTTATACCGCTACTGGTTATTGATCACCCGCGGTCTGCCCGCCCAGGCGAGAATGGTGGTTAATTCACTCTATCCGCGTCCCGAGCAGGAAGCGATTCGGGAAATTTTTTATCAGCAAATTTTGATGGCAAACCCAAAAGCCTATCGAGCCGCCATGCGAAGCCTGGCGCGCTTTAATGTATATCACCAACTCAACCGGATCAGGATACCGGCACTGGTGATTACCGGCACAGGTGACCGCACTGTCACTCTTTCCCAACAATGGGAAATGGCGCGGAAATTACCCTATGCCTGGCAGATGTATATCCCTGGTGGAGGGCACGGCCTGACGGCCGAAAAACCCGAAGCAGTTAACCAGATGATTCTGGATTTCCTGGACACGATTTAATTTCAGGATTTCAGATTTGTTTATTGATGACATCTGTCGCTTACCGGCAGATGTTTTTTTGTCATAATGTTTATAGTTCCAGTATTTATATTTTCCTGGCGGAATTGCACTTTCACACTGCCCTCTCGCCCTACACTGGGGAGGAAATGAATACGTGAATAATATCCCGCGTGCCGGTAAGCATAGGGATACATGAAATCCCCATCACCGATCACAACCCCTTCGCCGATGTGAGTGCGCAAACAACTTTTATTTGATGGAGCCTGTGCTGGCAGAAATCAACCTGGTATTACCCAAGGGAAATGATCGCCACCCGATGGTTGGAATGACAGGAATTGACAATCAGCTTGAAGTTGTATGACATTTGATTATTGACAGTTTTTCGCTGGACAGGGTAAACTATTTGTGAATTTTAGCACAATATATTCAGTGAACTTACTACTTTGGAGAACAAATGTCGAGTCAACCTGCGGTTACCACTACCGTGCTCTCAGTTCTGAATGAAAAGATCAAAAAACAATCTGGAGAGCTGTACCGGCTTACCTCAAGTATCTGCTTTACGCGTGGGTAGAAGAGATTAATCGGCAAGAATACCCGGCGTATATCCCCTCAGGAGCCAATTATGCCCGGCGTAAAATCACTCGAAGATTTGCAAGACCTTCGCGATGAAACATTGAAAAAACGTGAGCTGGTAGAACAATCTGCAGAAATCGAAATTACTGTCGGTATTGGAACGCCCGGTATCGCTGTGGGGGCACGTGAAACGATGAAAGCCATCCTGCAATTCATCGAAAGGGAGCAGATTAGCGGAGTCACCGTGCGCCAAACCGGCAATATCGGCATGGACTCCTGGGAACCAATCATGAAGATCAGAGTGAGGGATTTCCCCGTGGTCACCTACGGAAAAATTACTGCCGACCTTGTGGAACCCTTACTGCGCAGCCACCTGTTGAAAAACAAACCGCTCAGCGAATTTGTGATCGATGCCTGATATCGAACCCGGAAAAACACAGGTCAGCATATGCCGTTTTATCGTTCGCATGGATTAATTTCAGTCGATCCGGACATTCGGATCCAGTTTGGAATCTGTACCCAGGTGTGCAACTTCAATGCGGTACAGGTGAATTGATTTATCCACCAGGATTGGCATGTACTTCAATGGACACGAAGGAATTGAGCGTTGAGAATATCCAAAAGACTGTTCGTTCTGCCTGCGAGGCGCACGGTTATGAGCGGGAAGCCATAATCCCCGTTCTGCTGGAGGTGAATCGCACGCTGGGTTACCTGCCAACCCCGGCATTAGTGGAAGTTGGTCGCCATTTAAGGACACCGGTAAGCCAGGTTTTTTCGGTTGCCAGTTTCTATTACCTGCTGACCGTAGAACCTCGTGGGAAGCATGTGATCCAGATGTGCGAAAGCGCGCCGTGCCACGTAATGGGTGGACGCCAGCTCTACCGGGCAATTATAGACACCCTGGGTATAGAACCTGGGCGAACCACGCCGGATGGGAAATGGACTTTTATTCTGACCAGCTGTCTGGGAACCTGTGGCGTCGGCCCGGTTGTGCAAATTGATGATGACCTTTACGGTAACCTTACTCCGGCCAAACTAAAACCGCTATTGGCACGTTATACAAATGGAGGCGAGTGATATGTCAATCATCCGTTCCCTGGTGCTCGTCTCTGCTGACCCATACAGCCTGCAACGTGGATCTATGGAAGTATTTGAAACCATCCGGCAGGAGTTACATCGCCGGGAGCTGGCAGATGAAGTCGAAGTGCGCCTGGCCCGGGATTTAGGTCGACACGATATCGCCCCAATGGTGATCGTTTATCCTGAAGCGGTGGTGTATGGCCCGGTGATGCCGGAAGACGTTCCTTTTCTGATCGAAGAACACCTGTACAAAGGTCGTATCGCGCCGGGGTTACAGGTGCCTGTCCGCGAAATATCCGGCCGAATTGCCTGGGTTACCGCAAGAAAAGGCACCCTGCCCGCTCAACAGCCCATTCTGCTGTCCAGGGCGGGAAAAATCGATCCGGAAAATATCGAAGATTATTTGATCCACGATGGATATCTGGCGCTTGGCAAAGCCCTGACGGGTAAAACACCGGATGAGGTGATCGACGAAATTAAAAAATCGGGTCTACAAGGTCGTGGCGGAGCTGGTTTTCCCACGGGTTTGAAATGGGGATTCGTTCGCCGGGCTGAAGGCGATAAAAAATATGTAATCTGCAATGCAGACGAGTCAGAGCCGGGTACCTTCAAAGATCGGGTTCTTCTGGAAGGTGATCCGCATGCCATCATTGAAGCGATGACCATTGCCGGATATGCAGTGGGTGCAGATGAAGGGTATATCTATATCCGGGGAGAGTACAGGCTGGCACAGGAGCGTTTTGGCATTGCCCTGGACCAGGCGCGAGCATATGGGTTCCTGGGTAAAGATATTTTCGGCAGCGGGTTCAAATTCGACATCCACATGCACTCTGGCGCCGGTGCATATATCTGCGGCGAAGAAACTGCCCTGATTGAATCGATTGAAGGTAAACGCGGCGAACCACGCCCACGCCCACCCTACCCGACGACGAATGGCTTGTGGGGGGCGCCGACACTGGTAAACAATGTTGAAACGCTGGCCAACGTTCCCCATATTCTGCGAAATGGCTGGCAGTGGTATCACCGCTTTGGTACACCAAATTCAGCCGGCACCAAGCTGTATACCATTTTGGGCAATGTCAACACAACCGGTGTCATCGAGGTACCCATGGGGATTACTTTGCGTGAAGTAATCAGTATCTATGCGGGCGGGATGAAGGACGGCGCACGCTTTAAGCTGGCGCAGACTGGCGGTTCCAGCGGCTCGATCGTACCTTCAAGCCTGCAAGATACCCCCATGGATTTCGAATCCTTCCGCAAAGCCGGTGTATCCCTGGGATCCGGCGCGTTGCTGATTTGCGACGAAAACACGTGTGTGATCGATCTGGCCCGCGTGTTATTGAATTTTTTCCGTAAAGAGAGCTGCGGCAAATGCGCCCCCTGCCGGGTTGGGACACAACGCGCTTATTTCATTCTCACGCGCATTTCCGAGGGCATCGGCAGATTCGAGGACCTTGCCACCTTAGAGACATTATACAAAGGACTATACCAGTTATCGAATTGTGGGCTGGGTAATACTGCCGGGGTCCCTTTGCAGGGAATCCTGACCCATTATCGCGCCGAAGTTGAAGCGCACATCCGCAATAAAGTGTGTCCCACAGGTATTTGTTCCATGAGCGGCGCGCTGGTTGCCGCTGAGCCGGTATTTCATTAAGCAGTTGTGATTGAGAGACAAATTATGGTGCATCTGACGATCAACGGAAAATCATGCGAAGCCGCGCCAGGAACGACTGTCCTGACTGCTGCCCGAAACGCTGGCATCGAAATCCCGACTCTGTGTCACCTGGAGCCCTTATTACCTTACGGCGGTTGCCGCCTGTGTGTTGTGGAGGTTGAGGGAGCGCGGGTGTTACAAACCTCCTGTACGCTACCGGTACACGATGGGATGGTGGTGCATACCGACACGCCCCTGGTGCTGGAAGGACGCAAGTTTATCCTGAGCATGTTATTCAGCGAGCGTAATCACTTCTGCATGATCTGTCCGGCAAGCGGCGGGGATTGCGAACTGCAAAACGTCGCTCTGGCTGAAGGTATGGATCACTGGCCTATTCAGCCCAACTGGACGGCTTTTCCGGTAGATGCCTCACATCCATACTTTGTTTTCGACCACAACCGGTGTA
>JAGUYX010000304.1 GCA_020061145.1 Anaerolineales bacterium
GCAAAAGTTCCATCCATCACCGCAAATACACCGGGATGGATATCCTGCTGAATGGTTAGCAGGTCAACCAGGGTATCGTGAATAACGGCATGTGTCCAGTGGCGATTACGGTGCAGCAGGCCGCCGAAGGCATTTTTCATCGCCCCGGTTATAGTAGTGAATACATGAGTCTTGACGGTCGGTAAGTGGATGATGTTTTTGCCCATCAGCGCTTTTGGGATGAACACACCATCCGGATATACTTTGTCTAGCACCAGAAATGGGCGGGTTTTAGGCTTGTATTCAATCCACTCAAAGTCCTGGTTATATAAATACAGGCAGGGAACCTCATACAGGTCGGTGACTACCTTGTGTTTGTTGTTCCGTTCGCCTTCTGCTGTATTCACCACCACCGTATCGTTGTGGATGCCGACCAGATCGGTGTATCCGGCTTTTTTCAAGGCCCGAATCACACCTTCCAGTTGCCACGGAGTGGTGGAGCAGGCAGGATACCACGTCTGCCATGATATGTTAATTTTCAACCCGGTGGGGACATCTTTTGGCAGAACCGTTTCAAATTCCGCCAGCTTCATCAGACGTTCAATATCATCAATCACTGTTTCCGGTGACGTTTTTAGAACCGCCACCTTACCTTTGCCAGGAAAATTCGACATTCAGGTTACCTCCAGAGATGAATTCTGACCCGGTGATGTGTAAGTATCCCCATCCGGTATTCGTATTGGCGGGCGTATGGCTCCCCGGAACAGAACATTGATTACATATTCGCCAGGCATTATTGTAACAAGGAATCAATCCGGGTGGATATCCTGATGGTCTGTTTTCCAGGCATATTATTCGATTTGTCGTTCCCGGTTTTTTTCGTTACAATGTTGGCAGCAAAAAGGCCTGTTCCATCCTGGATACCCGCATGTCTTATTTTGATATTACCACCCGGCCGGATGCGCCTGCTCTGGTCATTGGTGCAGCAGGCATTGACCTCGTTGGCAGAATGAACGGGGAATTGCACTATGGCACCTCCAACCCTGCCAGGATTCGCACCTCCTTTGGGGGCGTGGCGCGAAATGTTGCTGAAAATCTGGCTCGCCTGGGGACGCCGGTGAGCTTATTGACCGTGGTCGGAAGTGATGATGTTGGTGGAAGGTTGATCAAACAGGCCATGCTCTCCGGCATCGATACCAGCCGGATCATGAGCTGCGATCAACAGTTTACCGGTTCCTATCTGGCGGTAATCGATCGTAAGGGGAACCTGTCCTTTGCGCTGGATGACATGCGCATTATCCGCATGATCACCCCGGAATACCTGAAATCTCAGGCAGAATTATTTGAGACCGCATCCATCGTATTTCTGGACATGAACCTTGAACCGCGCACAATCCGCACCGCGGTATCCCTGGCGCGAAAAGCGGGATTACCGATATTTTCCGATCCTACTTCTGCCACGCTGGCCAAGCGCATGATCCCCTATTTACCGGATCTGTTTTTTATCACACCCAATATAGCCGAAGCTCAGGTGTTGAGTGGTTTGGAAATAGACGTTCACGACCATAACCAGGTGTTGGAAGTCGCCAGCCACCTGGTTGGTAAGGGAGTCAATATCGTGGTGATCACTCTGGCGGAATTCGGCCTGTGTTATGCTTCGTCCGATGAGCGTGGGTACATACCCGCCATCCGCACCGAGATTTTAGACCCCACCGGGGCCGGAGATGCCCTCACCGCGGCAGTGATTTTTGCCATCCTGAACGATATCTCCCTCGACGAAGCCATGCGTCTGGGTATTTCGGCTGCCTCACTCACCTTACGCTATCCGGGCGCTGTCCGCCCGGATCTCTCCCTCGAAGAACTTTACAACCACCTGGTGATCTGATCTATGAACACGATTCCCCTGGCTTACAAAATCCTGCCGGAAATCGGCGAGGCGCTTTCCAATCGACGCCCGGTTGTTGCGCTTGAGACCGCGGTGGTGACCCACGGTTTGCCTTACCCGGAAAATCTGGAATTAGCTCAGACGATGGAAAAAACCGTACGCCAATCCGGCGCGATCCCGGCAACCATCGGAGTAATTGATGGCAATATACGTGTGGGGCTGGAGCAGGAAGCGCTCGAACGATTGGCGAATGGAAAAGGATTACTAAAAATCAGCCGGAGAGATTTTGCCCAGGCGGTGGCGCTGAATGCCAGCGGTGGAACCACCGTCGCCGGCACTCTGATCGTGGCACGTATGGCTCGCATCCAGGTGTTTGCCACCGGAGGGATTGGCGGTGTGCATCGCCAGGCGCCGTTTGATATCTCGCCAGACCTGCCGGAACTCGGTCGTTCTCCCCTGGTGGTTGTGTGTGCCGGCGCGAAAGCCATATTGAATCTACCAGCCACATTGGAAGTGCTCGAAACCAATGGTGTGCCAGTCCTGGGTTTTGGCGTCGATGAGTTCCCGGCTTTTTATGCCCGCCATAGTGGATTGCCTGTTCAATATCAGGTGAACAGTGTCGAAGCAATCGTCGCGATTGCGAAGGCGCACTGGCAGCTGGGGATGAAAAGCGCGATACTGGTGGTCGTTCCCCCGCCGGAAGAGGTTGCCCTTAATGAAGACGCCATGGAAGCCGCGATTACCACTGCACTGGAAGAAGCGCACCAGCAGGGCATCAGCGGGCAGGCGGTGACGCCATTTTTGCTCGGTCGCATGGCGGAATTAACTGCCGGCGAAAGCCTGCGGGCAAACCTGGCGTTATTGGAAAATAACGCCCGCATCGCAGCCCAGATTGCGCAACAACTGGCCAGTGGGCCAGCGTTGCCGTTATAGAACCCGTTTGCTCAGGGGCGTGGCGTTGGGGTGCGGGTGGGCGTTGGCCAGCGGGTAATGGTAGCCGTAGGAGTAATCGGCGTGCCTGTTGGTCGTCTGGTTAATGTGGGTACCGGAGTCACCGTTGGCCACGGGGTACGCGTTGGCGTCACTGGGGTGGGGGTGAGTGTTGGCCAGGGAGTGCGCGTGGGAGGTACAGGCGTCAATGTTATTGTAGGCCAGGGGGTGCGTGTGGCGGTACGCGTTGCAGTGGCGGTTGCTGTCGCCGTTGGCGTATCGGTTGGCAAAGGCGTCGGAGGTTCCCCGGTCACGACAAAGAAACCAACCGATTTCCATTCAGTCCCGATAAAAATCTGCACCTGGTATGTACCGGTTAACCATTCTTCCGGAGGCGGGTTCCAATCGGAGTACCCGTATCCCCCCGTGCCGCCATCCCAGGGTTTGGTTTCAAAATGGACCAGATCATTGCCTCGCCACCACAACGCCGTCCACTGAGCGCCTACCGTCATGCCATCATAATTAAATGTGGCATACATCTGCCCGACCGGGTTTGCAAAGGTTTCGGCGGGGTTTACCGGCTGCAAGTTGTCATCGATCTCCTGGGCAAAAACCAATGGGCTGAATACTGCTCCGGGAACCGGAGTCACCGTGCTTTCAAACAATACTTCCACCCCCAATGGAATGAATGGGGTTGGCGTGATGGTTGGTGTATCCGTCACCGAAGGAGTGTTTGTAATCGTCGGGGTGAGCGAGATCGTCGGAGTCAGGCTGATAGTGGGGGTCAGGGTGATGGTAGGCGTGGTGGTTACGGTGGCGGTAGGCGGGAAATAATAATAGGCGATAGGTTCGGCGAAGCGATTGATAAAAAAAGCAACCAGGATCAATAAGACCGAAAAAAAGATCGCCCGCCAACCACGCATCATGCGATCGCGGCGCATACGGAAAAACTTCAGGTGGCGCGCACTGCGTATGGCGCGCACGCCCAACCATAGCAATACCAGTACACCCAGAACGCTGAGGAAGAAAGCGACCTGGACGAACGAGCGGATATCCAGATCTGGCATGATGATATTTTACCGGTTTGTATCTGCAATCACAGGATTACGCAGGGTTCCCAGGCCTTCAATGCTGATCTCGATCATATCCCCAGGCTGAATTGGGCTTACTCCGGCTGGTGTGCCGGTGAGGATCAAATCGCCTGCTTCCAGAGTCATGATCGAGGAGGCATAGGCTACCAGTTGGCGCACGTTAAAAACCATATCGCGGGTTGATGCCATCTGCCGCGTTTCGCCATTTACTTTGCAGGTGACCAGCGCATCCGCCGGGTCAAAATCGGTCTCTACCCATGGGCCAACCGGGCAAAAGGTATCAAACCCCTTGGCGCGCGTCCATTGCCCATCCAGGCGTTGTAAATCGCGCGCAGTTACATCATTGGCTATCGTATATCCTAACACATACTCAAGTGCCGCGGTGGTGGTGATCCAGCGCCCGGGTTTGCGGATAACCACTGCCAGCTCAGCTTCGTGCTCCACCTGGCGGGACTGGGGCGGCAGTACGATTGGAGCCTGAGGACCGATAACCGCCGAGGGAGGTTTAAGAAAAAGCATAGGAACTTCTGGTACTTCGGCGTCATGTTCGCGGGCATGCGCCACGTAATTTCGCCCAACGCAGATGATTTTGCCCGGCAGGACAGGCGCCAGCAGGCTTACCTCCTCCAGGGGAATATTTGCTTCGAGACGGATAAACTCCCCATAAGGCGATCCATCCACTTCACCAACCAGATCGTCGTGAAGCCAGCCATGGCGCGCCAATCCATCCTTGGTAGAGAAGCGTATCAGGCGCATGGGGTAATCTCAGCGGACGTTTTTCTGAATGAAATTGGAGAGCTCGGTAATAACCTGTTGGGCGCCGCTGAAACGATCACTGTATCGCCAGCGTACCGCCTGAGCCAGTACATAAACAATGGCGTTTACGGTCACCATGCGGACTTCCAGGGAGGGGTGGGCGCGGGCAGCCAGGACGATATCCGCAACCTGAGCCGAGCCATGCGCAGGAGCCCCGACAATAGCGCTTGTGGTGATACTGCGCTCTTTGGCGGCTACCAGGGCTCTGCCCAGGTAAGGCAGGTCGCCGGTAACTTCGATAGCAATCAACAGGTCCTGGGTGGTGGCAGTGTAAATCGTTTGCGCCAGGTCGGTGACCCCCTGGCGGGCGATGTATACCCGGATGCCTCCCGGTTCTAACAGATGAACCAGATTATAGGCGGCGGCTTGAGCCGGGCCTTCCGCCAGGATGATAATTCGCCGTGCCTGGCCAATTTGTTCGACGAGTTTATCGACCTGGTCGGTATCCAGAGAAATGCGGGTTTGCTCGATAGCCAGCGCCAGTTGTTGCATGGAATCGGCGACAATACCGGGCACGGATGCCGCGTTTTCCGCCTGACGCGGTCGAGTCAACAGGTCGGCGCGGACCCGGTCGCGGATCTCATTTTGCAGTCCCGGGAAGCCATCATATCCCAGGTGTTGTGAAAAGCGGACCACAGTGGCAGCATCCAGTTTGAGCACATGGGCGAGCTCGGTGGCGGTCATGAAAGCTGCTTCTACATACGAATCCAACAGGTAATCTGCAAGTTTGGCAAAACTTTTCGACATGCCGACGCGTTTCTGGCGGATTCGATCCTCATACGACATGGTAACTCTCCAGGGCTAAATTCAAATGTTCTTGATAATTGATCAACAAAGTGTATCACAAATTGCGAGGAAAATGCAACTATCAATGCGGAAAAGTGGGTCTTTCTCAAAGTGCATGTGTACGGTATAATTTCCCCCCGCGGGCGGATAGCTCAGTTGGTTAGAGCGCCTCCCTTACAAGGAGGAGGTCGTAGGTTCGAGTCCTATTCCGCCCAC
>JAGUYX010000037.1 GCA_020061145.1 Anaerolineales bacterium
GAAAATAGAATAAGGGGAGAGGATATGTTTCGACGCTTTTCGACAAATTTCGCCATTTTGTCGATCCTGATCGATGCCCTGATCGTTGATTTCGCCCTTTACTTTTCGAACGTCATTCGACCGTATTTAAACGAGCTGCCCTTTATCCGTGATATAACGTTCATCCGGCCATTGCCCTGGATTTTGTATGCCATCTTTCCCGCGATTTGGATTGCCATATACCTTCTATTTGCAGTTTATGACGGGCGAAAACACCTCAAGGTAACCGACGAAATGACCAGCCTGACGCTGGGCTCTTTCCTGGCGGTCATCGCCCTGGCAGGCGCTTTATATTTGTCCTACCGGGATATTTCGCGCGGCCTGTTTATAGTATTCGGTTTGACGGCTTTTGTTTTACAGATATCCTGGCGTCTGGGGGCGCGCAAGTTGTTCCAGCTTTCCAATGGAACCTACATCGCTCATCGGCGAGTATTGATCATCGGTGCCGGCCCGGTAGGTCGCAGCCTGCAAGAAGAATTAATCAAGAATGCCTTCCTCGGGTTAGATATGATCGGATTTCTGGATGATGATCATCAGAAACAAAATGAACATAATGAAGTCTTGGGCAGTGTGAGTGAAGCGCGCCAGATCGTGCTGCAGGAGAAGATTAATGATGTCGTCATTGCCCTGCCTCCGCGCGCTTACGAACGGGTAAACAATCTGGTGGCTGAATTACACGACCTGGCGGTTAAGGTGTGGGTGATTCCAGATTATTTTCACCTGGCTCTCCACAAAGCCGTGGTCGAGGAATTCGCCGGTATCCCCATGCTGGATTTGCGCGCACCGGCTTTAAACGATTATCAGCGGATGATCAAGCGATCATTTGACTTATTTCTGGCGATAATATTGTTATTTCCATTATCGATTTTGATGATAATCATTGCGATTGCCATCAAGCTGGATAGCCCTGGCCCGGTGCTTTTCCGCCAGAAGCGGACCGGCGAAAATGGGCGGCTGTTCGATATGATCAAGTTCCGCACGATGGTTCAAAACGCGGAAGAGTTACGCCACCTGGTGGAAAAAACCAACGAGAACGGTGATCTGGTGCATAAACACCCGAACGATCCCCGCGTTACCAGGGTCGGTAGATTTTTACGGCGTACTTCCTTCGATGAACTTCCCCAAATATTTAACGTCCTGATCGGGGATATGAGCCTGGTGGGTCCACGACCGGAACTCCCTTACCTGGTCAAGAAATATCAACCCTGGCAGTGGAAAAGGTTCGCAGTCCCCCAGGGAATCACTGGCTGGTGGCAGGTTAATGGGCGCAGCGACAAACCCATGCATCTGCATACTGAAGACGATCTGTTCTACGTTCAAAATTATTCCCTGACGCTGGACCTCCAAATTCTGTTGAAAACCGTCTGGGTTGTATTGCGTGGAAAAGGTGCTTTCTAAATGCTTTCGCCCGGTGTGAAGAACCCCCGGCGCTATATAAAGCTGCTGGGGGTTTTGATTGTCGGTCTGGCGCTGGGTTTGCTTTACATGTTTCTGGTTCCCCCCTGGGAGCATTACGACGAACCCACCCAGTTTGAATATGCATGGTTGTTTGCCAACCAGGTCGAACGTCCCCGCCCGGGCGACTATGATCAGCGTATGCGCCGGGAAGTGGCTGCCTCGATGGTAACCTCAGGTTTCTTTGACCGGCGAGGTAGTTCCCATAATTTGCTGGCTCAATCTGAGCCGGTGTGGATTGGAATATCGCAAATCGATGATCAGCCGGTATATTACTGGCTGGTTTCCTTGCCTCTGCGCCTGGCCCGCTATACCGATATTACCTTTCAGTTGTATCTGGCGCGTGGCATCTCCGTTTTGATGATGCTGTTGATTCTGGCTTTCACCTGGGGGTTAATGCGTGAAATAACCGGAAATTCCGACTCACCCCTGGTATGGCTGGTGCCTCTATCGCTGGCATTATTTCCGGGTTTTGTAGAGGTGATGACCGCAGTAAATAATGATGTCGGCGCTACCGCATTTTTTACCCTGTTTTTATGGGGAAGTGTTTATATGGTAAGGAGAGGGTTTTCCCTACCCGGGCTGATTTGGGTTGCCACTTCTGCGCTGATTTGTTATTACACCAAAACCACCGTCTGGGCAGTCCTGATCCTGATGCCGGTCGTTTTGATCTTTTCCTTACTGCGTGGAAAATATTCCACCTATGCCTGGTTATCGATACCGGTATTGGCAATCCTTGCCGGGATCGGGATATTTGGCTGGGGAGACGCCGCCGCCTGGGTTGCACAAACGCCCCAACCTCTTCGCTTACGCCAGGTAAACCCCCAGGCAACCAGTGGAAATTTCACCCTGGCCCTCGGCCGACCAGACAACAACTCTCGCCAACAGCGAATCTACCAATCATTATCGCCAGAAACGTCCAGGCTGCTCGCGGGTTCACAAGCCAATTTGAGCGCCTGGATGTGGAGTGAAACCACAGGGAATGGCAACTTAACAATTGGCGATGGAAGGGGCTGGAAAGCAGAACGGGTTTTTAGAATCAGCGACGAACCGAAAATTTATGATTTCGGGTTCGAAGTACCCCAAAATGCCGGCCCTTTTTGGGTAAGCGTAAGTACTTTCTTTTCACAAAATCCTTCCTCCCCCGACCTTGCGAAGGCTGATCTGGTTTATGTAGATGATTTACACCTGGGTGTGAGCGGAACAGGTAATAACCTGATCGCAAATCCCTCTGCGGAAACAGGCTGGTTTCATTTGCGATCCTGGGCGGCAAAAAACCTGCGGAAATTAACCCCGTTGAATGTAAACTATATCCTCAGCAGCCTTTCTCACCTGGATGGAAGTTTGTGGTATTACCGCGAGACCGCTAGTTTTTTGTTCCAGACATTTTGGGCACGTTTTGGGTGGGGAGAGGTATCGGTTAGTGCAAGCTGGCTTTATTCTGTTTTCTGGTTCGTCACATTAATTGGCTTGTTTGCCGGGCTTTTCCGCATCTGGCAAAATCGCAATTACCTGGATTGGAGAGTTTTGTTCTCGTTGGGGCTGGCGCTGATGATTCTCTGGGCGCAGGCGCTATTTCGGGGAGTTTATTCACTCTTTGGGCCCATCTGGCTGCCGGCAGCGCGCTATGCCATGCCGGCGATTGGACCTACCCTTTTATGGTTGATTGC
>JAGUYX010000218.1 GCA_020061145.1 Anaerolineales bacterium
ATTTTTCCGGCTTCACCTGTACCGGCGCGCAGGACCACCCACTTGCCGGGCTCACCTGTCCATACGCCATCCTGGTCGATCAGAAACAAACCGACATAATAAAGATCGAAGCGTTGCTGAACGATGTCGACGGTTTCCCGGACTAATATTTCAGGATCAAGGATACTGTTTACCGCACGCGAGACCTCCGCGGCAGTCTGTAGCTGCAAATTTCGGCGCTCCATTGCCTGCCGGGCTTCCTGTTCTGCCAGGTAGGAGCGTCGCCCACTGACCACTGCCGCCAACGGTTCGAGTAATTCCTTAAGAAAATAGGTCTCATCTGAGGAGAGTTGTATTGATCCCCTCCAGCCTATGGCAAGTATTCCCTGCCAGCGTCCAGAGCTGAACAAGGGTAACAGGCACAACGATTTGATCGGCCTGGGTGAGCTGGTGTGTAAAGCCGATAAAACACTCTCAATCTGGCTAATATCCGCGTAAAAATACGGTGTTTCGGGTTTTGTTTGTAAAACCTGAGCAGCTTTCAGCATCTCCACGCTCAACCCCGTTTGTGGAGCCAGGATGGGTTCAACAAACATTCCATCCTGCCAGAAAGCCGCCAGTTTCATGTCCTGGATACCGTCCTGGTCCTCAGATTTGAAATACGATAACTGGATCCACTGAGGAGGCAGGGAAGGATTGAGCACCTTGTGCAGGGTTTGAATAATCCCGCTTTCATCGTTAGCCCGGGAAAGATAATCTTTGATCTGAGATAATTTTTCCAGGAGATGGGTACGCTTTTCTGTCTCCTCAAATAACAAGCGGTTGTTTACGGCAACTGCGACCTGTGCGGCAAGTGAACGAAAACGTTGGCGGTCGCGCACAGTGAAATGCAGAGGCTGATCCCACAACATACAGACAATTCCGATCCAGGCTCCTCCGGAGGTGAGAGGTAAATATACGCCTGCCCCTGAGCGGCTCATTGCCAGCATCTGTTGATCCGGCTGAGTGGATTGTTCCGCGCTTACATTTTCAATTAGGATCGGCTCGCTGCCTTTTTCGAAAAGGCCTCGTAATTGCGGAAACTCAGCCACTGCACATTCCATACCGACCGGCATGTCGATAATTTTTCCCCCACGTGTCCATAAATGGGTGAAAGTGATCCGATCTGGCATCCCGGAGCCAGCCTGGTAAAACTGCCACAGGGCAATTGCAGTCGGCTGGATACCCTCGTCGGCGGATACACAAATGGCTTTTAATATTTCATCCAGGCTGCTTGCCGCATTCAGGTCTGCGCTGATTTGGTACAGCCGTTCAGTTTCGTTTAATGCCTCTTGGGTTTGTTGAAATAAATGGGCATTTTCCAGCGCAAGAGAGAGCTGGTTTACTACATCTTGAATCAGGTGTTGTTCGTGAAAATTCCAGGCGTGATCGGGGTCTTTACTCTCTAATTCAAGCTTTCCCAATAACTGGTTTTGAACCTGGAGAGGAATCTGTATTTTTGCCCCGTTTTCGCCGGGCGGAATTTGTGAATTGGATGGGATTTCAGGGAGTTCGAACTGGTCTCTGCTACTAGAATCATCGCCATTTCCGCTATTTTCCAGTAGATTTTCCAGGAGAGGCGAATTTTCCGGGTTGTTGTTGAACTCCAACCCTGCGAACAGGTTTTCAAGCCGGTTGTGCAATTGATTCTTTTTTGGCATAACCGCTGATTTCCTGAATGAGCGACCGGTATTGGTAAGCGCTGCGACTTTTAGGTGCGTACAAAGATATGGGAACGCCCACGACAACGCTTTCGCGCAGTTTTGTGTCGATCTGTATCATTTCGCGGAAAACATACTCCCCAAAATGTTGGTACAGTTGTTCCCGGACTGAACGGTGAATCCGGTTGCGAACATCGAATAATGTGATCAAGACCCGGTATTCCAGCAGTGGATTTTCCCCCTGCTGAATCCGCGTTATGGTTTGCACCATATTGCGCAAGGCGTAAGCTGAAAAGTACTCGGCTTGAGTGGGAATAATAACCAGATTTGCCGCCACAAGGGCATTCATAGTCAGCATGCCAAGTTGGGGAGGGCAGTCAATCAGAATGTAATCATACTCATCGAGGCTCCTCAATGAATTTTTTAGTATCAGTGTGGGGTTTTTTCTGACGGAAAGTACACGGTCGGCTTTGATCAATTCCGCGTGAGCAGGCAGTAAATCCAGAGCCGGAATCTGGGTCAGGCGGGTTATATTGGTTATCCGCGATCCATCCAGCAACAGGCAAGCCGTTGAATTCATCAGGCTGTCTGGCGGTTTTCCCAGCGCCAGTGTAAGGTTAGCCTGAGCGTCCAGATCAACCAATAACACCCGATAGCCTGATTCTACTAATACGCCACCCAGGGAAATACAGGTGGTGGTTTTTGCCACTCCCCCTTTTTGGTTTGCCACACTGATGATCTGGGCGTTCATAATATATTCTCCGGCGCAGCAGAATCTGAATTGCCGTTTGACGGAGCTAAGATTTGCCCATTTTCCCCGACCAGGCGCGCGCTTTTTAACCCAAGTGTGTGGCTCAATTCCTGTAATGCTGTGTTCAGGATGATTTGGGGGTCATTGGTTTTACGAATCTGGTTGACAATTTCAGTGGTGAGCCGTTCACGCCTCGCCTGCTGCTGGGTTTCCAGGAGCAATCTGGCAGTCTCCAGAGCCTGCGCTGTCTGGCCGGCAATGGCATCAATCAGTTGAAGCTCTTCTTCAGACCAGGGGGTATCCCCTGGCTCAAGGATTAACTCGCCAATCCATTTTTCCCTCACCGTCAGCCGTCGTTGGATAGTGGGATAAGCAAACAGGTTTTCATCCTGTTCACCTGCGGTGTAAGTATACGTTTTCCAGGATGTCTGTGCCAATTCAGATTTTTTGTTCGTAACGACAGGTTGGTTATCTGCCTCGCTCGGTGAATATCTTTCCTCCAAACCGGAGGACTGATCGGCTTCTCTTCCAAAATTGTTTGCCCCTGTCTTCGTTTCGGTTTGTCGATACTCAGCAAGGTGCCGGCTGATTGATGTTGACGTGATTAAAATTATTGCACTCAGAAATAGATAAGCGGAAGAAGTTATCCAGTACCATAAATAATTTCCGCTTGAGGCTGTATCCATACCTGGAACTGCTAACCATACCCCACGCGTTGCCAGCCATCCGATTGTCAAGCCGGTGATCATGCTCACCCCAAGGGCAATTATTCCTGTCCTCTGACCGAGGAAGATCGCGGATACAACGATAAACAACATCCACAGGAGCTGACTGAGCGCTTGATTGGGAGCGAGGTAAAGCGCCAGGATGCCCGCGGTGTAAAATACCAGACCCAATAATACAGCTCGAAACCGAGATTTTGTTCCACTTACCAGGGTGTTTAGCAATAACACCAGATAATTCGTTATCAGCATTCCAGTCAAGTACCAGTTTCCATCCATCAGCGTTTTAATCAGTCCCGGTACCAACAAAAGACTGAAACTGATGGTGGATACATACAGCACAGTTTGAAGGTATCCCTCGAGATAATTCTCTGTTGTGTTTATCGAGCGGGTTTGATTCATGGCTATGGCTTCAGGAGGTGCGGCTGCCTGCTCTGTGGTTCGGCTTCACCTGGCTGCAAACGAATGGTCACCCGACGTGCGCCTAACACACGCCCGAGTTCTGTCGTGGAGGTCGCCAGGATGGTATCCATATCCACCGAACGGCGGATTTTTTCTGTAAGCTCAAAAAGCACCCGCTGGTAATCGGCCTGTTTGCGGATCGACTCTACCAGGCGCGCATTGCGGATGGCAATCGATACCTGAGAAGCCAAAATGACGAACAGCCGTTTATCTTCTTCGGTAAAGGCATGTTCACGCTCGACATCCTGAATGGTCATTACTCCCAGGATCTCTTCTCCAATTTGCAATGGCACACCCAGCCATGACCTGGCAAATTTTCCGACGATTTTCGCTCCAAGGGCAAATGCTTTTTTCTCAGTGTCTTCGACCAGTAGCAAGGGCTCACGCGTACGAATCACATGTGAGGTAAGCCCTTCACCCAGAGGAATCGGGTCAATTTGGAGTAATTCGCCTTCTTCAAACAGGTATGGAAAGGTAATGGTATTGTTATCGGAATCGTATAAAGCAATATAAAAACCGGTATCTCCCAATAGCAAAGCAACCTGGCGATGTACAACTTCGAACAGCGCATTCAAATCTAATTCAGCAGTAATTGCCTGGCTGAGGGAATTTAATATTTGCAAGCGTTTTACCTGCTGGTTAGCCTGTTCCAGGGCGCGAATTTTAGAAAGGGTGGTGGATGTATATTCAGCCAGGGCCAGGTATGGTTGCAACTGGATATTTTGTAACTGGCGTGGTTGGCGGGTACCTAACATCCATAATCCATATAGGGTTTGTCCGTCCCATAAGGGGATAAAAAAGGCATCGATGCATCCAACAGATCTTGCCCAGATCTGGAATGGGTTGTGTTCATCCATCGAATGTATTGTGCTGATCTGGGTATAAGCTCTGTTTTCGGAAAAATAGCCCGAGATCTGCTCCTGGGTTATGGCAATGGATGGGAGAGATAGATTCTCAAATGCTTCTGCATCTTCTGGGTTTTGATATGAATCGATCTGCCAGGCATCCCCCTCGGCAAGGATAATCAGACTCACGTGAGGTGTTTTCTTCAGGGTCGAACGAGATATTTTCAGCACTTCTTCAAAGCCAGTTGCACGAGCAATACGAGAGGTGGCCGCGTAAATGAAGTTAGCTTCATTTAACGCGTCGGTAGAGTGCTGAATGAGTTGTTCGAGCCGCTGATTGGAGTCTTTTAATGCATTTTGCAGAGAGATTATTTGTTCCGTGATGACACGGTCAAGGGAATCCTGGCTGATCATGCCTAACTCCACTAACACCTGACCGAGTAAACGCGGATTCCCGGCAATCGCGTTGGCACGCTGGTGATCCAAAGCCTGTTGAAGTTGCTCCGCCTCCAATAGACCCTTTTGAAGCAATAATTCACCCAACCGGGGAACTAACAACTCTGGGGAGAGCGGTTCGGCCAGGACTTGCTCATCCAACGGCATGTGCAATCGCCGCGACTCGCCTGCCTGAGGTAGGGGAGGGCGGGTTGCGGGTGCGGTTTCAGAGGGATGTTTTTGTTCGAACATGGGCTGAGTCGAGGTATTCAACTGCGGGTCCAGGCCAGGTCCGTACACCGGTGCCTGGGCCTGATAGGGTTTATCCAGAGTTGCACGTGAAGATGAGATTTATGCAGACGATCCGCCCAATTCCCAAACCTGTTCGCCAGAAAGGATGCGCCGAATTTGATCCGGGAACTGGTCGGGATCCAGGGGCTTACCAAGGAAGCCATCGAAACCGGCTGAGCGGGCTTTGCTGATTTGTTCCAGGCTGGCTTCGGCGGTGACAGCCACGACCAGCGTTTCGGCTAAATTCGGAGAGCTGCGCACTTTCTGTAAAGCGCCAAAACCGTCTTCGTAGGGTAATCGGATATCCATCAACACCAGATCCACTCTGGGTAAGGTATCGGCATATTCAACAACTTCATATCCCGAGGTTTTCCATTCGCAATGCACCCCCATATAACCAAGCATACGCGCAATCAGAACAAAATTCGAGACATTATCCTCGACAACCAGCACCGTGGTGTCTTTGGAAAGGGAAAATGCGGCCGGAGAAGGGATTGGTTGGGTGTCCACATCCGTGGATCGCGATGAAGGATGAGCTGATGGGTTGAAGTTGTTGGTCAATGGGTATCTCCTGCATCAATTGGGGGGTAAATATCGCCTGATCTGTCCCGGTAACAAATCAACAT
This sequence comes from Anaerolineales bacterium, assembly GCA_020061145.1. Lineage (GTDB taxonomy): Bacteria > Chloroflexota > Anaerolineae > Anaerolineales > DRKV01 > JAGUYX01. Next base: position 5,812 of record JAGUYX010000218.1, read on the forward strand.
CTACCGGTTTCTGGATATAACCATTACAGCCGGCCTCAAGACTGCGCTCGCGATCCCCCTGCATGGCATTGGCGGTCAGAGCAATGATGGGCGTATGTTTCAGGTGATCCTTTTCCCGAAGCCGTGAGGTCAAAGCATAGCCATCCATATCAGGCATATTGATATCCATCAATATCAGGTGTGGGGTTTCTTGTTGTAGATACTGGATGGCTATATTGGCGTTTTCAGCTTCGATCACCCGGTAGCCTTCCACCATTAATATTCTTTTTACCAATAACCGGTTTTCTGGATTGTCTTCAACGTACAGAATCGTTTTTGCGTCCATACGAAATCGCTTGCTCCTGCAATGATTTTAACAATTCCCCCCGGAAAAACTCATGTTAGAAGCATTACAGGTAAGAAACGGGATGGTGCATTATTGAAATATTCAGGCAAATTTGCCTGAAAAAAAACAACCCGGGTACCGGGTTGTTTTATAAAGCGGGTGACGGGACTCGAACCCGTGACATCCTGCTTGGGAAGCAGACGTTCTACCACTGAACTACACCCGCAAAAGCAGAGAGATTATAGCCACGTGAAAGAAGGCTGTCAAGACGGCGGCAATTTGTCCGGTGTGGTTTCGCCGCAGGCGTCAATGATATTAATCTGTTGTTGACCTCCTGCGATGTTGATGCTCCACAAAGGTTGCTCGCTACGTTCCTCGTTCAGGCTTTGATTGAATATCATGGCAGGCGAATGATTCAGATAGACCGCTGAAGGTGGGATAGTATGAGGCAACACCAGGATTCCCTTTGAATCTGTAGGGCTGCTCACTGACAATACCATTCCACCACAGGAGGTTTTTTCCCATCTGACAGAAACCGCTGAATCCCCGAGAGGCAGGCTGCCTTCTGCCCACTCCACGGAGCTCGCCTGGGGGATCGTAAGGCTCCAGGTATTTTCACCAGTAACCTGAACCCCTAATACATGACTGGATAAAAACCAGGTGGGGCTGCCGGACCAGGCGTGTGAAAGGCTGTTTTGATAATTGTTCAGCGCACCAAACCATTCCCACCAGGTTGTTGCACCCTGATCGAGCATATAACCGTAATACAGGCGGATCAGATCAAGCGCTTCATCGGTATAATCAAATTTCCCGAGAGCATTAATAACCCAATAAAATCCATAGGTCCCGATTTTTGATTGCTGGGGGTCTTCGCCCAGCAGGTTCAACATGGATTGGATTACAGCAGGCTGGCGATCGGTGGCTACCACCTCGTAGCTTAAGGCATACGCCTGTGCCAGGACGCTGGGGGCCTGCAGTTGACTGTTTACTAAAGCGCTGGTATATGCCTGCTCCTCGGTTAGGTATAGATGTTCATTGATTTTCGAGCGGATAATTTGGGCCTGGTTATACCAGTTGAGTGAAAGGTCGGGCCTGTTGACCCGGATTGCCAGTTGGGAAGCCTGGCGTAATGTGCCGTAGTACAGAGCATTCACTGCTGTGGATTGCCCCTTACGATCAGCCATACCGAGCGTGTCGATATAAGCGGTTTGGGACCAATGGCTATCCGGCAATTCCAGCAAACCGGTTTGAGCATTACGGAAGCTCTCCAGATAGAGTAGAAATTTTTCTACCGCGGGAAATAACCGGTACAAAAATCCAATATCCTGGCTTTCATGCGCATATTCGTTCAAATTGAAAACCCACAACATACCATAATCGACCATGGGCAGGTTTTCCCCATTCGGACTCAGACCGAATAAAGCCCCATTATCCGCACCCTGCGCCATAAACGTTATTCCACGCTTGAGCATCTCCTGTTCATTAAAGGTTACCCGGTTGATCTGGCTGCTGATAAACGCGTCTCCCCACCATTGTCCCCGTTCTCGCCAGGGGGTATCGGTATAGCCATCGGTCAGGTTCACTCGCAGGGTATCTGCGCCGACTTGCCAGATCTGATTCAACTG
>JAGUYX010000325.1 GCA_020061145.1 Anaerolineales bacterium
GTGCGGAAATTTTCCAGAGCCATATTAGCCGAACGGTTAAACTCCCCATTCCGGGAGCTAAGGTCTTTGATGTGAATAATCTGTCTATCTACAGCTGCTTTCCCGGCAAAACCTTCGCCAACGAATAAATGAGATTGCGATAGCGCCCCGGTGTTAAATCCGTTCCTGGCGACGATATTTAATGATTGTGACTCCCTAGAATAAAGCAGGATCGTGGCGGCATCCACGTTTAATAATTGCCTGACCTGATTCAGGATGACGTCCAGCACAAGTTTAAGTTGAAAGCTACTGCTGATCGTCTGGTCAATTTTATGCAAACCCTGCACCTGTTGCAGGCGCCGTTCGGTAGCTTCAAACAGGCGTGCGTTGTTCAGGATTACCGAAAACTGATCGGCGAGGATACGCAACACCTCCATGTCCGTGCTGTCAAAAGCGCTCACTTCGCCGGCTTGAAGATCAATCACTCCGATGATCTGGTCAGTGTTTTTGATGGGTATTGCGATTTCCGAACGCGTATCCTGGTTATGTTCACAGGGGAAATAATACGGATCCAGGGATACATCGTTCGCCAGCCAGGGTTCTCCTGTACGAACCACCTGCCCAATGATGCCCTGGTTAAGCGGATATACCTCCCCAATGCACGCCGGATAATTTCCTGCAGCGCTATTGATTGCAGCAAGGATAACCTGATCCCGCTCCACATGGAATAACCGGGCGGTATACGGACCGATCAGGTCCTGTAAGGCAATGACCAGCGTTTCCGCCAGCTGCTCCTGGTCCAGCACTGCGGTGAGGCGCGAGGTCCATTCAGCGATCGATCGTAATTTTTTCGCCAGGTGCCGGGCGCGTGTTTCAGCAAAATGCAACTCGGTAATATCAGTATGGGTACCCAGCAGGCGTTTCACCTTCCCGCCAGGATTCCGTTCGACACACCGGCCGCGCGATAACACATATTTCCAGGAACTATCCGCGGCTTTCAAGCGGAATTCGATCACATAATGATCATGTCCGGGGGTATTCAAATCTTCAAATAATTCCTGCACCCTTAACAGGTCATCCGGGTGAAGGATCCGGAAAAAGAAATCGAAACCTTCGGAAGCTTCTTGAGGCGCATACCCCAACATGGAGAACATCCGGTCGCTGAAAAAATCGGGTTTGTAACCAAAATTGTTCTCCCACAAACCATCCTGGGTGGCCTCCAGCGTCAAACGTAAGCGTTCCTCCCTTGCCTGCAAGGCGCGTTGGGTGCGTTTGCGCTCGGTAATATCCTGTGTAATGGCGATAAAGTGGGTCACCTGCCCGAGCTCATTCAAGACCGGCGTGATATTTGTCTCCTGGGGATATACACTGCCATCTTTGCGACGATTTATCAATTCCCCATGCCAGGGACTCCCGGAAAGGATGGTTTTCCACATCTGCTGATAAAACACCCGATCCTGTTTGCCTGAACTGAGAAGTTTCGGGTTTTTCCCCAGCATTTCTACCTGGGAATAACCGGTCATCGAGGTGAAGGCCGGGTTGACCCAGATTACTTCACCATCTGGATTTGTAATCATCACCCCGTTGGTAGTATGTTCCAACCCCTGGGTGACCAGTTTTGCCGTTTGTTCCGCCTTTACCCGGTCGGTAATATCGGATATGAACCCTTCCAGAATAACCGTGCCTGCTTGAGTCTGGCCAACCCCATGCCCCTGTTCCCAAACCCACTTTTGATCCCCACAGGCCGTTCGAATTCGATATTCGAGGGTAAATGGTAAATTCTGTTCCAGCGCCTGGTTGACTGTGTTAATAACATGATCGAGATCATCCGGATGGACCAGTTGTGCATAAGAAACCTGGCGGTTGTGTAATATCTGCTCTGGCAGATATCCAGTTAATGATTCACACCCCTGGCTGACAAACTCCATCGTCCACTCAGCATCATTTAAACAACGATAAGCCATACCAGGTAAATTACTCAACAAGGTATAGGTCGAGCGTTCGCTCTCGCGCAAGGCATTTTCCAGCCGTTTGCGTTCAATTGCATGGCGTACACTACGGCATAAAATTTCCCCATTTAGCTCGTCTTTGACCAGATAATCCTGGACGCCGTTTTGCATTGCCTGGGTAGCCAGTTGATCGTCGTCCAATCCGGTGATCACAATTACCGGCGAGGCAGGCGCCCTGACAACGAAATGAATATAGGATTCCCGTTCGCTGTCATCCGCTAAACTCAAGTCCAATAATATGACCTTGAATTCGTCCTTATCCAGGTTTAATAACCCTTCTTCCACATCTGTCTGCCAGATCACCTCTGCGAACAAATCCTGGCAGCCCAGGAGGTAAGTCCGAATCAACTCAGCGTCTACCGGTTTTTTTTCGATCAGCAGTAAATTATTCCTGTCCTGGGTGGGGGCAGCGTTCACAGTGCAGGACTTTCGACAGGGTGATGGAGTGCGCGGCAGCAAATCACATTGTTTATCTCGTTTGAAGAATTTTCACTAAAAAATGCACCGTTAAAAACAAGAACATGAATAATCCTGACGCCGATACTGCTTGTACAGACAATTCAAAGATAAAAGTTAAGAAAAGTAAGCAGATTATATGCGGATCAAGGGTGGATAATATTTCTGTCGCATTACAATTCGCGCGAGGAAATACAATACTACGGGACAAACAATAATATATTGCAATCGATATTGCGACGCATGCTGAGTCGCTAAATATTCAGCCGGTAATCTCAGTAACAGGCAAATTGGAGCGCTTAATTCAGTCGATTGAGTTTCTGGTAAATCTGTATACAATATAGGCAAATCGCCGGAAGTTTTTATATAGATAAAGCCAAATATTGGCGATTTGCTATAGTGATTGGCTGGATTATCCTTTGATAAAATCAAATTATGTACAGCCATTCACCTGGCTACAACCCCAGCCTGGCGACGAAATGCCCGCAACCCAGACTGCCAGCGCCCATCCGGTCAGAGATGAGGAGTAAAATATGGCACTGGTCAGCACCCCCTTTTCACCAACCACCCACGGTTTTCGTTTTATTAACTCATTTGAATTCCCTTATTTGTTTAACATCAGCCTGCCCCTGCTGGGCCCACGAAGTATTGGCGATGTAATTATCGGTTTGTGCGGGGGGATGTGTTGCGGTGCGCTGGATTATTTTCAGGCAGGGAAAAATGTGCCCCTCGAACGAGATGTGGAGCGCATACCCCTCAAGCTGTTCCGTCATTTATGGGCGAGACAACTGGACACCCTGAATTATTCCACCCTGGAAAGGCTGTTCACCTGGGCAATCATGGATACCCGCCTGCTTAGCCGTCTGGTAGCCCGGGATGAGGTGCCCAGGCTTCGCCAGCGCATCGATGCCGGGCAGCCCACCATCCTGGTCTTGATCCGTTCGCGAGGATTCCTCAGCCTGACCCAGAATCATCAGGTGCTGGCAACCGGTTATAACGATAACCCGGGGACCCAGGATTTCAGCATCAATCTGTATGATCCCAACCACCCGGGAAAAACTCCTCGGCTGACGATGAACCTTGCAGTACCCGGGCGGGGGATCCGCCTGGCGCAAACCACCGGGGAGCCTTTACGTGGATTCTTTGTGATCGATTACCAGCCAAAAGAACCGCCTGAAGATTGAGTTAACGAAAAAAGCGGCTAAGCCATTCCAGGGTTTTTTCCAGCGAGACCGATTCAGCCACAGCCAGCAAATCCGGGGTGCGGTGATAATCATCCAGATCGATTGGATCCGGCAATTCAGGGTCCAGGCGGAAATACCGGCGGTTCAGCACCCGCGCACACTGGTAATCCACCACATCTGCCATGCCTTCGAGGATAATGCTGATCAACGGGCGCGCCCACTGAACCCATCCCCAGTCACCATCCATCGATTCCAGGTACTGGCGGTAGCGACCCGTGCTGAGCGAAAAGAGGACAATATCGACCAGTTGTTGGCCTCCGGTACCGGGATCCAACGCCTGAGCCAGGGCGCACATACTGGGATTCCCCGCCACAACGCCGCCATCAATATATCCCTGATAAATCGGGAAGTAACTCGGCGCAACGCTGGTGCGCAATGCTACGTCGACTACTTTCTGATCGGCGTCTGAATCCGGGCCGGGAAAATTGTGGAAAAATTTTGGCTTCCAGGTGCGCAAGGTATCCGGGGTAACGGGGGCATTATCCAGATCAAAAGAAGTAATCAATACCTTTTTCGAAAGATCCCCCAGGCGGAGGTCACCGAACAAATCCATCAGGACGCTTTTCAAACCCTGAATAGCATATTCCGCCCCGACTGCATTACCCAGGTCTCGCAGATCATCCAGGAAATTATCGGCAAAAACCAATGGGCCTTTTCCACATAAAAAGCGCGTGCTTCAGCAGGAGACCAGCCGGCAGCAAAACCCAGCGCCAGCAAGCCGCCAGTTGAAGTTCCGGCAAATAGATCCACTTTTTGAAGTAAATCCGGCTGATCTTCCAGAAGCCTCTCCAAAATTCTGGCTGTCAGCACACCCCGAATCCCGCCTCCATCGATTGAAAGGATGCGATAAGTGCTCATGTCAGCGCCCTCCTGGTTTGGAAAACGAAAAATAGCAATTTAGATCATCTTAGCATAGTTTGACTGGTGGGATTAACCTGACTCGTTCCGGGGATATCCTCAGCAGGGCTGCGGAATTGGGTGATTGAAATGGAGTTCAGACTGTCTGCAAGTTATCCTCTGGTACACTTTTTACTCCGGTATAAACCAGGGAATATCAGGAGTATTTATGCCCTCGATACATGCCTCTCCAGCCTCACTCCCCGATTTTGGGGCGTTAAGATACCTGGCTCTCGGTGATTCATATACCTGTGGTGAAGGCGTGCCTGAAGAACAAACCTGGCCTGCACTTCTAGCCAACCGCCTGCGCGAAGCGGGTATTCCCGTGGAAGTTGAAATTGTAGCCCGCACCGGATGGACTACAGGAGAACTGTTATCCGCCCTGGAGCAGCGATCACCCGCCGGACCCTACGATCTGGTGACTTTACAGATCGGCGTCAACAACCAGTACCGCGGCCTGCCAGAAGAAGAATATCGCGCCCAATTTCAGCAACTCCTGCAATCGGCAATCCGCTATACGGTTAACGACGCAAACCGCGTGGTCGTGCTTTCCATCCCGGATTGGAGCGTCACCCCATATGCGGCGGATCGGGATCACCTGAAAATTCAGAAAGAGTTAGCGCGCTTTAATCATATCAACCGGGAAGAAACCCGGTCGCAAGGCGGATATTATGTGGACATCACGCCAATATCACTCTTTGGTGCACAGGGAGATGAATGGCTGGCGGACGATAGATTGCATCCGTCCGGGAAAATGTATGCCGCCTGGGTGGAAGTCATCCTGCCCGTTGTCCATACCGCGTTGGGGCGTTAATTAAGGTGACAAATGACATTTGACAGCCCGCAGGGTGCTTGCTAACCTGAAAATAAATCATTCATCGTCCCTATGTTGAAATCGCTGGATCAGGGTTTAACTATGAAAATCTTTCTCGATCGAAGAGGTTGTTCCTGTTGGGCAGGCGCCTGCGAAACCTGTTTTAGCTGGCATTACCTGGAGAAAGAAATCCTGCCGAATTACTGCCTGCTGGAGGTTCTGGAAGATCAACAACCTGAACGTGTGTTTACCGTACAGGACCGGGATGGCAGCCAGAAAACCTTGCGGGTGACCGTTGAAAACTGGGCTGATTTCCACGATTCGTGGATATTAAGCTGGGAAAAACAGCAGGTCAATTAACCCGGCAGTTAAAAAATGCCACACAAACATACTTGAGGCACCATGCTAAATCGTGCTTCAGGACTGGGTTGCTGCCAGGTCTGTCGTTTGTTCAGCTTGCGCAACATCTCAGAACACGAATATCGCCACACAGTGATCAAGTTACATTATCTGCCCACATGAAACCGATTCCATATCCATAACCATCAGGGAGTAAGATTTGTATGAGCCAGACACGCAAGAAGGTCACCCTTCCCTATCTGTTCGATAAAGTCGCCCATGGTGAGCCAATTACCATGCTCACCTGCTACGATTATCCAACCGCCTATTTCCAGGAGCAAGCCGGTATCGACATGATTCTGGTAGGTGACAGCCTGGGTATGACCATGCTCGGTTACGATTCCACCCTGCCAGTAACCATGGACGATATGATCCGCCACGCGCAGGCTGTCCGGCGAGGTTCACCCAACGCCTGGCTGATCGGGGATATGCCCTACATGAGCTACCAGCCCAGTGTGGAAACCGCCATTCGCAACGCCGGGCGTTTCATGGCCGAGGCCGGTTGTGATGCGATCAAACTCGAAGGCGGCGCAGAAATGGCGGATCGCATGCGCGGCATCGTGAATGCCGGTATCCCTGCCATGGGCCACCTGGGGCTGACGCCTCAAAGCGCCAGCGCCTTAGGGGGATTCCGCGTGCAGGGACGCGACGCCCGCCGCGCCAAGAAGATTCTGGAAGATGCGCGCGCCCTGGAAGAAGCCGGGGCCTATGCCATTCTGCTGGAAATGGTGCCGGATCGTATTTGCCGGCTGGTCAGCGAGCGCGCTAAAAATTGTTTCATTATCAGTTTGGGATCCGGGCCGGATGCACATGGGCAGTTGCTGATTTATCACGATATGTTTGGCCTGTACCCGAAATTCAAACCGCGGATGGCCAAAGTTTTCGGTAATGCCGGCGAAGTGATCCTGAACGGCCTGAAACAATATGTGGCAGAGGTCAGCGGAAAACAATTTCCCCAGGCGGATAATTATTTCAGCATATCTGATGAAGAATATACCGAGTTACTCAGTCTGCTGGACTGAGAGAGGAGAAAGTACAGGATGAATAAAACCTATTCTCAACCCATCCAGATGAGTGCGGAGCGTTACCAGGATTTACGGAAAAGATTGGAAATCCCACTCGATCGCCTGGAATCAATAAACCGGGTTTTGTTAAATCCCGAAATGCAGGTGATCAATGACTTTGTGGATGTGGTGGCGCGGTATGGCACGCCCGAAGAAATCAACGAAAAAGCTCGCCAGGCCGGGAAGCTGGAAAACTTACTGGCTAAAGTGCGCACCCAAACACCAGAATATCTGGAAGATCTGGACTGGCTGCAAAAAAAGCGCCAGGAAGGAGCGTATATCAGCATTGCCGATTACCGGCGCAAGGTGCTTGGGACGCAGGCGGAGCAGATGAATTTTGCCGATGAGTTTGCTGTCACCCTGGAAGTGAGCGCGGCGCAATATTTCCCCTGGGTAAGGCTATGCTGCGAGCAGGCTCTGGAGCAGGAAAGCCTGGTGCCGGGTCGGTTTATCCGCGTGCGCAAGATGAAAGAACAGGAACTGGACGGCGACCTCCCGGCTTTTGCTGCGGCAATGCAAATCATCGGTGCCAGTTACGTTGAAACGTTGGACACCAAAGGCACGGACGGTTCCAATATCCACCTGGGCGGCCCAGAAACCATCACCGGTTACTTCGGTGGCGTCGGACAGCCCAACACACACGCGCTTAAATGGCTGGATGAATACCTGTATTACTACACCAATTATGGCGTACGCCAGGTATTGAATATTAACTCCGGAACGGTGTTGCTGGGTTACCTGCTGCACCGCCTGGGGGTGGATATTGAATTTAAGATTTCAGTTTTCATAGGCAATGACAATCCTTATACCGCCCTGTGGACATTAATTGGCGCAAAATTGTTCAGCCGGGACGATGGCTCATCCCCGCTGATCGGATTTAACTGGTCGAATTCGATCAACAATCAGACCATGGAAATCACTGCCCAGTTTCGCAAAGCGCTGGACTTTGAAGAAGTGGTGCGCTTCGAGCATCATATTACCGAAACCTGGAAAAGCATTGTGCGCCAGCCCTATAATCGCCGCCAGGAACTGGTTGAAATCGCCGGGAAGGTCGCCAATATTTCCGCTAAACACGAAGGCGGAGAACCGGAGATCGAGCAAACCCGGGCGCATCCTTCGGACATCCTGGATTACTTCCGTGACAAAGACGAAATTATCGCCAGTGGAGATTGGGAGGCATTGACTCTCAATTTCCTGGACAAATGCCAGGCTTCTGCTGCCACAGCACAGGCGCTCACCGAAAATGGCCTGTCATTTATTGCCGCACACCATCTGCACCGCTGATCCAGGGGCAGGCATCCCGCCATATTCTCCACGAGGCCCATCATGATCCCTGCCGCAATGCGCATTTTTCTGTCCGACCATCTTCCGGCGCGCACGCTGGAAAACCGCCTGGTGGTGGATGGTAGCCGGCGTTACCTGGAATTTGGCCCGCTGGATATAGACCGGCTGGCGCGGCTGGATATCACCGTGGATGCCCTGGGGCCGCGCCTGGTCGCCTGCATGTGGGATGAGGAATCCGAGCTGGAAATTGGCGGTTATCTGGTGGTTGACAATCTGGCGATGGGACGACCGTCCATGGGCGGCATTCGCATGTTGCCAGATGTCACCCCGGCAGCGATTTTCAACCTGGCTCGTGGAATGACACTAAAAAATGCGGCTGCCAACCTGCCATACGGTGGAGGCAAATCAGGCATTGTCGCCCGGCGCGATTTATCCCACCCCGAGCACACCCAGGTCGTCAGAGGCTTCGCACACCTGTTACAACGTTATGGCGAAATCTATCTTCCCGGTCCGGACGTTGGCACCAACGATGCAGATATGAAGCAGATTGCCATCGAGAATGGCCTGGATAATGCCCTCTCCAAACCCGTGGAAATGGGTGGAAACCGGATTGACGCCCTGGGCGCCGCAGCAGGAGGCGTAGTGATCGCCTTGCAGGCGTTGCTGGAAGAAATGCCGCGGCTGCGCAGCTTGCCCCAATTTTCCGGTCTCAACATCCCTCCTCGAAACGAGCTTACGGTGTTAATTCAGGGTTTTGGGGCGGTTGGCGCCCACGCGGCGCGTATCTTACAGGAACGCCTGCCCGGGGTAAAAGTGACCGGTGTGAGCGACATGATTGGTTATCTCTACCAACCTATGGGCTTGCCTGTCGCCGAACTCTTTCAGCTTTGGGAAAGACACGGGCTGGTTACCCGGCGTTTTTATCTGCACGAGTACGATTACCAGCCGCCGCGCCCATCACCGACGAAATTTTCTTCTGCGCCGGATGATTTGTTACGCGAATCCGCATTTTGCCTGATCCCGGCTGCGCCAATTGCCAATTACCTGGACACCGAAGTAACGACCAATCCTTGCATGACCACCGACCGGATGGGTAACTGGGCGGTCATCATCGAAGGAGCCAATACTTATTCTCCCCTGCCCGCCCGGAAAGCTGCACGCGCGCGCATGGAACGGGAGGTTTACCGGAGGCGCGGCATCCTGATCGCCACCGACTATTTGGTGAACTCAGGCGGAGTGATCTTCGCCGCCCAGGAACACCTGATAAAAACACCCGCTCACCTGCACATACCGGCCGCGATGCTTGGCAATGCCCCGGCTGTGGACCGCTGGCTGGCGGAGCACGCTGACGCGCTGGATCAACTGGCCAGGCAACGACTGGCTGCCGCTGAGGTGTATCGGGAACAGGTTATCCGGAACAATATGCGCGAGCTGGTTGATCTGCTGGCCAAGGATGCAGATTTACTGCCCTGTGAGGCAGCCGAACGCATCAGTGTGCGCCGTATTGCCGCGGGAGAGCGCGATAAAACCGCTGCTGACCTGATGGAACCGATCCCGACCATTCAACTGGGATGTTCGGTGCAGGAGGCGGCTGCACGAATGATCGAAAGCGGACGCTCGATGCTGGCCGTGCTCGGAGAAAATGGCGAACTGGCAGGCGTGGTCACCGAATGGGATATCACCCAGGCTGCCGCACGCGGAGACCAGAAAAACAATACGCTGGCTGAGATTATGACCCGCCAGGTGATTTCAGTGCCACCCGATGAGAATATCCTGGGGATGGTTCGTAAGCTGGAGCACCATGGCATTTCCGCCATGCCGGTGGTGGATCAGGGTCGGGTGGTGGGGATGATCAGCGGCGATTTACTGGCAAAAAGCTCCTTGTTACGATTGTTACTGAGCGAAACGCCGTCCTAGACTTTGGCAGAGCCGAGGGGAAAGCAGATTTATGCGGACTGCTGGCGTTTTGATCCAGGCTGGCGATTTATTTGGGCCGGGTCCGCCGGGTTACCAGCTTGCATTCCATTCCTCCAGAAACACTCCAATCAACAGCTTGTACATTTAACCGACCGGCTATGGTAACGGGTGTAAATCGAAAAAACTAAATCTTCCGCGCCTTTAGCACAGTGGATATTATTTTGCTCCACGCCTTTTTTCCAGATTCTCTGCTACTCTGAACCGGACGATTCTGGCAATCAGATCATAAGGAATGGGCTTATCGAATGAGAATTGAACCGCGCCTTTTGACCACTTGTAGCCAGAGAGTTCCTCTTTGAATGCCTCTATGCCGGAGCCCGCCGGATAAATCCCGATATGGAGCTTGTGGACGCCAAACCAGACCAGGCTGCCATGAAAATCAAAACCCGGCATCTGATAGCTGATTTTTTCCACAGCTCCTGGCGCAGCTACCTTAATCACTGCCCTGATCCTGCCCAGGATTTGCTGCACCTCTTCCGGAAACTGAGTTATATACTGGTCGATTGTCGCTGGAAATCCTTTTTTCTCTACCATAACTCATCCTTTGCTTAGCTTTCCGTGAGCAGAAACAGGACACCGGCTTTCTCCACACCATTGACAATCACTGCCAGCCGGTGCTCGCCCGGATAGTGTTTTCGAGTAGTGAAATCGGTGAAAGCGTGTTTTTTCTGCAAGTTATGCACGCCCGGCGGATAAATCTTTTCTGAATGTTGGAAGACTTTGGGCGAAGTTTTTCCATTGGCTTTGACATAATCCACGGCGTATTCCAGGCGCACACGCACGGGTTCGTCCCCTTTAACCTGCAGACGATAGGAAAAACGCAGTTCCTCCCCAATTTTCAAACGCTCCGGTGTGACCCACAGTTGATCCACCACCAATAAGGGCGAATCCTGGATGCCAAACAGTCGCAGGGCGCGTGGGTGACCGGCCTTCAGCAGCCCGCGCAAGGCATGGCGCACGATGCCATCCGTCTCGGGAGTCTGCCCAAACCAGCGTTCGCACACCTCCAGGGCCAGTTCCGGGTGGTCTTTGGAGATATCGTTGAGGTTATTGGCGACGCTGCGCCGTACGGTTTCATCCGGGTCATTTTTCAGTTTTTCCAGCACATCCAATACGGGGGTTGGATCCGCCTTAAATTTCGGCAGGGCCATACCCCAGGGCAGGCGCGGCCGGCATCCCTCTGAAGCCAGGCGACGCACTGCCGGGTCCGGGTCTTCCGCCCAACGATACATCCATTCCATTGCGCGGAGTGGATCGGCATGCAGGAACGACCGGATGGCAAATTCTGCGCTGCCAAAGCGGGTGAAATAACCCAACGCCGGCAACGAGGCTTCCCAATCTTCCTGACCGTACAGCTCCACAAAATCGGGAAAACACATGGCTTCGAATCCCCCTATCTGAGGCGCTACCTGGCGCAGGATATCCAGCGCCTGCCGATAGGAGGCCGGCAATGTGGCCTGCAGGGCGCGCGTCGTGTGGTGCATCTGCTCCTTCAGGGCCAGGTTTTTCCATTCCGGGGTATAGATGGACGCCAGAAAACGCTCACGGTTGAACTGCGGATAAACGGAGAGCACTTTGTCTGCCAGGTCGTTAATCGATTGAGGCGTGAAAAAGATATCTTTCAACCGTTCAGCCATGGGGTTTTTCCTTTTTATAGAATAAACCAATTGTACCTGCCTTACGCATGCCGGTTTAAACTCTCCTTACAATTCCGCCAGCGTGCTTGACATCAGAACAAATGTTCTGATACAATTTTTTTGCAATGACCGAAACCGGACGTAACTTCCCGTTGCTGATCATCTGGGAGCGCCTCAAGCGTTACCTGGGGAAAGAGCGCGGGCAGACGCTGACCTTTGAGGCAGACATCCGCCTGGTGCGCGCCCTGCACGACCTGGCCGAGCGCGACGAGCGCAGCGAGGCCGAGGTCGCCGCCGACCTGCTGAATTACGCCCTGAACCAACGCCAGCAGGCCGAGGAAAGCCTGACGCGCTGGCAGGAACTCTCGCCCCGCGAGCGAGATATCGCCGCCCTGGCCTGCCTGGGACTCACCAATCGCCAGATCGCGGCGCGCCTGTTCATCTCACCCGAAACCGTCAAAACCCATATGCGCAACCTGTTGCGCAAGTTCCGCGCCCGCAGCAAATCAGAACTGCGCCGCCTGCTGGCCGATTGGGACTTCAGCGCCTGGGAAAAGCGTTATCGCTGACCCCATGTGCGGCAACAGGAGTTGCCCATCGCCCAATCCTGCCTCCCCCGCGCGGGTTAACCCGTCCTTTCCCCCTTTTCTCACCCCGCTTCGGGATTGTCCTCTGTGCCAGCTTCCCTTAAGCTGGAAATATGGAAACCTGCCCCAACTCCGAACCGGCAGCCTGATCTTGATCCAGGCTGAGCCGGCTGTCAGCCGTGAGATCATGACCATTTTTACCGCCCAGCTTGCGCTGCAGGGGCCGGTGCGGGTGCTGGATGGCGGCAACCGCTTCGACGCTTATCCCCTGGCGCGCCTGATCCGGCGACACACCAGCGAACTGGAAGAAACCCTGCAGCGCATCCAGGTAGCACGTGCTTTCACCTGTTACCAGATGCTGGCTTTGCTGGCGCAAACCGCCGAGGCGCCGGTCCCAACGCTGGTATTGGACCTGCTGGCTACTTTCCTGGACGAAAACGTGGCGCTGCTGGAACGGCGCTACCTGCTGCGCCAGGTAGTCGATCACCTGGTGCGCTTACGCGGCCAAGCGCCGATAGCAATCTCGGTTTCGCCGCTGAGCCCCGAGCAGCCGCGCGACCTGCTGGAGATGCTGGTGGAAATCTCCGACCGCATCTTGCGTTACGAAAAACCCTTACCCCCCGCCGAACAATTGCGCCTGTTTTAGGAGGCTTTCCATGGGACGCACATTACCCTCCATTACCCAGGCTTTTCTGCAGGAGCAGGAGTCGTTTGCCCGCTTCCGCCGCGCTTTACGCCGCAGCGACCAGCTGGCCCTGGATGACCTGTTTTCAGCTGCCCAACGGCACGTGGCGGCGGCAGCTTACGCCTCGCACGCCCTGCCGTTCGAAATTTTCCTGCTGGCGATGCTGCTGGAAGAGCACAAACAGGTGATGCGCCTGCGCCAGTTGCTGCATGATACCTGGGATGAATGAAAATACCGGCTGGCTACTGGACCTGTACCCCGATGCGCGCGCCGGAGTAGTGCTCTGGTTCGTCGGAGAAGACGGCACCCGTTACCGCTTGCGGCAAACTTTCCCGGTGACCTTTTATGTCGCCGGGCCATTGCCCGAGCTACGCCAGGTCTGGCGCTGGTTGAGCGCTCAGCCGGTGGAACTCAAGCTCGCCCGTACCGAACGCCGCGACCTGTTCCAGGTGCAGCCGGTCACCGTGCTGGCGGTGCAGGTCGCCAACCCGGCGGAGCAGCCCGCCCTGTTCAATCGTCTGAGCCGGGTTTTCCCTCACCTCACCTATTACAACACCGATCTGCAATTCTCTCTGCAGTATGCCGCGCAATACGGCACTTTCCCCCTGGCGCGCTGTTTTTTCGCCCATGACGAGGCGGGCAACCTGCAAACTCTGGAGGTGCTGGAGTCGCGCTGGACACTGGAGCCCAGCCATCCCCCGCTGCGCCTGCTATCAATCGAACCCGATTGCGACCCACAGCATGCCGCCCCGCGCACCTTAAAACTGCGGTATGAACAACGCGGTGAGGGCGCAAGCGAACGCCCGGTCGAGTACTGCTTCGACCTGGAGCCTGTTCGCCCGCTGCTGGCCAACCTGGCTGCCGTGTTGCGCCGCCACGACCCGGACATCCTCCTGACTGCCTGGGGAGATACCTGGTTGCTGCCCTACCTGCTGGACCGGGCACAGGAACAGCAATACCCGCTGCCGCTGAACCGCGACCCCGGCGATCCTGAAGGCTTATTTCAGCCGCGCCAGCCGGCGCGCCGTGAAGCGCGTTCCTATTTTTCTTATGGACAGGTAATTTATCAGGGACCGCAGGTTTTGCTATTCGGGCGCGCCCATATCGATGTGTACAATGCCATGCTATACCACGATTACGGCCTGGAAGGCGTGTTTGAACTCAGCCGGGTGACCTCCCTGCCATTGCAGACCTCGGCGCGCACCTCGCCCGGCACAGGCATCTCGTCCATGCAAATCCTCACCGCCCTGCACAATAAAGTGCTGGTGCCCTGGCACAAACAACAGCCAGAAGATTTGAAATCCGCCCTGGACCTGATGCAGGCTGACCAGGGTGGGCTGGTCTACCAGCCATTGACCGGGCTGCACCGGGATGTCGCTGAAATCGATTTTATTTCTTTGTATCCCAGCATCATGGTGCACTTCAACATCTCGCCCGAAACCGTTAACCAGCATTGCCCCACCGCCAGCCGGGTGCCGGAGCTTGATTTGTGGATCGACCAGGAGGCGCCGGGGCTGGTGCCAGACACGCTGGCGCCGCTGCTGGAGAAGCGCATCCGGCTTAAAGAACGCCTGGCGCTGCTGCCTGCCTGGCATCCGTACCGCCGGGCCTACAAAGCACGCGCTTCCGCCCATAAATGGCTGCTGGTGACCTGTTTTGGTTATCTGGGTTATAAAAACGCCCGTTTTGGGCGCATCGAAGCCCACGAAGCGGTCACCGCTTACGGGCGCGAGACGCTGTTGCGCGCCAAAGAAACCGCTGAAGAACTGGGGTTTACCGTGTTGCAGTTGTACGTGGATGGTATGTGGGTGCAAAAACCGGACTGTAAAACGGTGCCCGATTTTCAGCCGCTGCTGGACGAAATCAGCGCACGCACGCGGCTTCCGGTAGCGCTGGATGGTATTTATCGCTGGATTGCCTTTCTGCCTTCCCGCGTCAACCCCAAGGTGCCGGTACCCAACCGGTATTTCGGGGTGTTCCAGGATGGCAGCCTGAAAATGCGCGGCATCGAAACCCGCCGTCGCGATACCCCGCCCTTCCTGAAACGTCTTCAGCTGGAGATGCTGGAAACGCTGAGCGAGCTGGAGCTTCAAAAAACCGGGCAAGGGCTGGACCTGACCCCCGTCTTGCGCCTGTTGCATCGCCGGTTGAAAGAGCTGCGCGCCGGGCGGGTGCCCTTTACTGACCTGCTGGTAACGCATAAGGTCAGCCGCAAGCTGGAAGAGTTCCGCGGCACCTCGCCGGCTTCCCGCGCCCTGACCCAGCTCCAGCAGGTGGGTAAGCTGTTCGAGCCCGGGCAACATGTGCGCTTTCTCTACCTGCGCGGCGAGCCAGGGGTGCACGCCTGGGACCTGCCTTACCAGCCGGATATCAAAAGCCTGGACTATGATTATTACGCCGAATTGTTTGCCCGCGCGTCAGCTTCCATTCTGCAACCTTTCGGCGTGGATGAGGTCACTCTGCGCAACTGGTTATTTGCCAATGCTGCCTATGGCGCGCCGCCCGGGGTGCTCCCGCCTGCCCGTTGCCGGCGCGTCCCTCTACTGGCTGGCATATTACCTGCAACGCACGCGCGCAATAGCGGCAACGCCGTACATTCGCTTGACGCTTTACCAGCCTTATGCTAGTATCATTGAGAAACTCGGCGAAACCGTAACATATTGTGCCGGATGAGCGCCCGCAAAGTGGTGAAGGCTGCCTGCCGGGCGAAGATTAATCCGAGGAGTGCCCACATGAGGATGAAACGCTACTTCTTTATCGCCGTAGCAGCGCTGACACTGGTGTTGCTGGCCGCCTGCCAGATGCCCGCCTCGACGCCCCCCCCGGGGCAGGACACCGGGCTAACACCTGAGGATGGGGGATTTCCTCGTCCGGAAGATGTGACCAATCCATTTGAAGGCCTGGAGATTGCCGCCACGCAGACCGCCATGGCCGAAGCCGGCGGCGGCGAACCGGGCGGCGCTGAAACCGGCGGTGGACAGCAGGTGGAAGCCACGCCAACCCAGGCGACGGCGCCACAGCCCCAGGAAACTCAGCCGCCTGCCCAGGTGGAAGAGCCGCAGCCCGAAGTGGACGTTCCCACGCCCACGCCAGGTGTGCCTCAGACGTATACACTGCAACCCGGCGAGTTCCCCTATTGTATTGCCCGGCGATATAATGTGAACCCGGCTGAACTGCTTTCTCTGAATGGGTTAGGCAGACTCAGCCAGGTGCAGGCGGGCTTTACCTTGAAGATGCCCCAAACCGGCAACCCCTGGCCGGGGGACCGGCAGCTAATTGATCATCCGGATACCTATACTGTGCAGGCTGGCGATACACTCTACAAGATTGCCTGTGCGTATGGCGATGTTGATCCGGTTTACCTGGCGCAGTACAATGGCTTGAAGGAACCTTACCGGTTGGAGGCGGGTCAGAAGCTGGAAATTCCCTGACCAGACGTAACCAGACGAATACTGGAGCAGCTGCCCTACCCGGTGGCTGCTCTTTCTTTGCCCAGGCTGGCGGCCTTGAAAAGCGCCGGCCTAGAAGGAGACTGGTATGGAGGTAAAAGTATTGCAATCTGTCACCCGCTATCAAGGGCGGGCGTTTAATGTGCGCCAGGACGAGATCCGTTATCCGGATGGGCGGTCTATCCGGCTGGATATCGTTGATCATAGCGGCGCAATTACTATCGTTCCGGTCGATGAAGCTGGCAATATCTGGTTTGTACGCCAGTATCGCCATCCGGCGCGCAGGTTGCTGCTGGAGCTACCCGCCGGGACATTGGAGGACAATGAAGCCCCTGAGAAGGCAGCATTGCGGGAAATTCGTGAAGAAATAGGTATGGCTGCCAGTGAAATTCGCCAGTTGGGAGAGTTTTTCCTGGCGCCGGGGTATTCGACCGAATACATGTATCTATATCTGGCAACCGGGCTCCACCCGGCCCCTCTGGCTCAGGACGACGATGAATGGCTGGTGGTCGAAAAAATACCCGCCGACCAGGCTTTCCAGTTGATCAAGCAGGGCCAAATTCAGGATGCAAAATCGATCCTGGGATTGTTGCTGGCGCGCCCTTACCTGCCTCTTCCTGATCGCTGCGGGCCTGAAACTTGAGTAAGAATTTAAGAATCATGGTAAATTTAACGGGTTGGCTGGTTTTAATGCCCGTCATGGAGACAATAAGGTGTCGATGTCGGTCAAAGAATTCTTAATTGGTAAGCCTTTCCCCACCAGCATGGAAGTCCACGAACGGCTGGACAAAGTGCGGGGTCTGGCGGTTTTCGCTTCGGATCCGATCAGTTCCAACGCCTATGCAACTGAGGCGATTATGAGCGTGCTGGTCGTTTTGGGCTCCCAGGCACTTGCCCTTACCTGGCCGATTGCCATTGCCGTGGCTTCGCTGGTACTGATGGTGATTTTCAGCTATATCCAGACGATATTGCATTACCCGGATGGGGGTGGCGCTTATACCGTTACTAAAGACAATCTCGGTAAGCTCCCTTCTCTGGTTGCTAGTGCAGCATTGCTGACCGATTATCTGCTCACTGTATCGGTTTCAACTGCGGCCGGCGTGCGTGCAGTGACGTCGGCCTTTCCAGAGACTTTCCCCTACCGGGTGTGGTTGGCATTGCTGGCAATCCTGATTATCACCTGGATTAACCTGCGTGGGGTACGCGAAAGTGGGACGATATTCGCCATTCCCACCTATGCCTTTGTGGCCGGCGTTTTTGTGGTGATCGTGATCGGTATGGTTCGTTATACCGGCCTGTTCGGTGCGACCCCCATACCCATCAATGTTGAGGAGCATCCAGCTACCGAATCGGTGGTTGGGTTTGCTTACCTCTGGTTGATCCTGCGAGCCTTTGCGGGGGGGTGTACCGCGTTAACCGGTATTGAAGCTATCAGCAATGGTGTGCAGGCTTTTAAACGACCCGAAGCCAAGAATGCTGCCAAGACCATGGTTGTTATGGGTATCATGGCAATGACCCTGTTTCTGGGAATTTCTTTTATCTCAACCCATATTGGCCTCATTCCCGAAGAAACAGAGAGTATTCTTTCACAAATGACCCGCCGGGTTACCGGTGGAGGCCCGATCTATTTCTGGGTGCAGTTTTTCACTGCCATGATCCTGTTCCTGGCTGCCAATACGGCTTACCAGGACTTCCCCCGCTTGAGTTCCTTCCTGGCCAAGGACAATTTTATGCCACGCTGGATGACCAATCGCGGCGACCGCCTCGTCTATAGTTCAGGTATCCTGGTCCTCGCCTTACTCGCCTCGGTAGTCGTGATCATCTTTCAGGCAGATGAAATTGCCATGCTGCCTTTATATGCCATTGGTGTAATGCTCTGCTTCAGCCTTTCACAAGCGGGCATGTTTGTGTTGATGGGCAAAATCCAGCACCTGAAACCCGGGGAAAAGATGACCACCCGGGTTACAGAAATTCACTATGAAAGCGGTAGTCGCTGGAAACGCCTGGTGAATGCGGCTGGAGCTCTGATTACTTTTGTTGTCTTTATTATTTTACTGGTGACGAAATTCCGGGAGGGCGCCTGGATAGTCGCCGTCATCATCCCACTTTTAATCGCCATGTTCTTGTTGATCGATCGGCACTACAAAATTGTTTCTGAACAATTAAGTACCAAAACGCTTAACCCCGATCAACTGGCAGAAGTGGCGGATGTGGTTATCGTCCCGATCGCCGATGTGCATCGAGGCGTTCTACGCGCCTTGATTTACGCCAAACGTTTTTCGAAGGATGTGCGTGCGGTGTGTATCACCACCTCCCCAGAGATGAAAGAACGCTTGCTGCGACGCTGGAATAAATTCCCCAACATCACTGGAGACATCAAGCTGGTGATCATCGACTATGACTACCGGGATATACTGCAACCCCTGGTTAAGTATATCGAGGAGGTGAACAACGTGGAATTCCACGATAAAATCACCACCATCGTTGTGCCGGAATTTGTACCCGCAAACTGGTTAGAGCGAATGTTGCACAATCAGACCGCCAACCGGCTGCGTTCTCATCTGCGCATGTACCGCGACATTGTGATTATCGATGTGCCTTATCAGATCGACTCGGTTATTGAACGGCTGGGGCATTTAGATGTGCGTGGCGTCTTGCGGAATGGCTCACGTAAAGCCGAACACGTTGAAGGACCTGCCGGGGAGGCCATACAGGCAGCCGAAACGCCTGAAGAAAAAGCCTCGCCCCCTGCAGAGGACGAGGCCTCATCACCACCCGCCTGAGTTACGGCTGCGCATGCCGGATTATGTTTCCGGGATGAAGCGATAGAGAATAAAACGCTTGACCGGTTGAAACCCGAGGCGTTCATACAGATACAGGGCGCCGGTGAGGTTATGAGTGTCCACACCCAGAGTAGCAAACTCCAGGCCTTCCTTTTGGAAGGCCTGCATGGTTAAATTCAGCAGGCCGCTCGCCAGGCCGCGCTTGCGCCATGCCCGACGTGTGCCAAGTTGGTGAATCCAGCCTTCGTTGATACCGCGTTGCTGGTTACGCTCGGGATTGACTCCATTGATGCTGAAGGCGGCGATTTCCTGGCCATGACTGACAATATAAGTCAGATCCGGACGAAAATCTTCTCCGCCGACAAACCACATCTGCCAATCGTCTTTACTCACCGGATGAAAATTCCAGTGGTCGGCAAAAGATTCATTAAAAGCCTCCCACAAAGGCCATTGATCTTTTTCCCGGTAAGTGTCCACGCTGAATTCCGCCGGAAAGCTGGGTGGTTCCACAGGCAGCCGTAAGTCCCGGCGCATATGGTAGAAATTGCGCATTTCCTCAAAGCCCAGATCCCGGTAAGCCTGGACCCAGTCAATTTGGGGTTCCTGAACGCTGACTTCGATCTTGCGCGGTAGATCGCTGCCGATTTGTTCGAGGCGCGATTTAGCCTGGTTAACTGCCCATTTTCCCAGGGCATGGTGCATACCCGGCAGCCGGTAGGCAGGATGAATCTCCAGCCAGATAGCTGAACGGTGTTCCTCCTCCGGTTGCGGATCCGCAAACACCAGACCGAAAGCAGCCACTTCTCCCGAGGGTGCAATCGCCACCACGCTATCCTGTTCCCGGTCGATTAACCAGTTATCCTCCAGTTCTTTACGGATCCCGGCCAGCGTACCCGCTCCTTGAATCTGATCGACCAGATCGCGGGTCAGCAATAACTGATGGATGGAATCGGCATCCTCCAACCGCACTGCTCGCCATTCGAAGTTATCAAATAACTCAGCAAGCTTAATTTTTAATTCGACCGTCATTTCTTTACCTCCGTGTTGTTGAGCAGGGGTGTTTTTGTTACCGTTGCCGGTACAGCCACACCCCTGATAATGGTGGCTTTCAAGTTGATCTCCTCAAAACCCTCACCCCGGTAAAACAGTTGCTTGTTGAAGGCTGTTTTCCAGGTTTACTCCTCAGGACAGAAATTTACCCGGTAAGGTTATTTTGTCTGCCTGACCAGCAGCCCGCTGATTCGGCGGGCATACCGCTCAAAGACGGTAGTCGTGACTGCCTGTCTTTCCGCATATCGCTGAACATCCACCGGCATGTTTTGCTCAGGTTTTTGTTTTGCAACCCTGGCTAACCTGGCAGACTGAGCCGCCCGGATCAGCGAGGCATGCCGTCCCAGGGCGTGATCGTAGATTGGATGGATGTACAGAGGCTGGTTTTCTTCAACCAGTGGTTGTCTGACATTAATTTGCGGTTTCTCGGTTTTCTCGCCATACTCATGAACGATATCGATAGTAATCATGAGTTTTACCTGAACTTTCCCGGAAAACCGCTAACTGCGCGATTTCCCGTTTATCCGTTGCGATGTAATTTGCCAGTGCGCTTGGCGTAGCGTTCAGCCAGGCTGAACACCCATAAGCCAAGCGGGATCGCTACCACGCCCATCAACAAAGTTGGCCAGATCTGGGGCAGAAGCCGGGTGGTTGAGTAACCTTCCAGCAATGCCTGCCGCGTGCCTTCCAGCACGTAGGTTGCCGGGCTGAATTTAGCCATTTCCTGCAACGCCTGAGGTAACACCTCGATCGGGTAATACACCCCGGAGATCAACAGCAGCAGAGCGATAATGACATGCGTCATCTGCGAACCGCGTTCAGGGAAGAGCAAGGGTAAAACTGAACCCATTACCCCTACCCCGACAAAAGACAGACTGCCTGCCAGCAGCATCACGGTGCCACCCCATAGATTTGCCTGGCTCATGTCGATCTTGAACATCGCCACTGTCACCAGCAGGATAACAGCGGTAAACAGCATGCTGTAAATCACGGCGAACA
>JAGUYX010000205.1 GCA_020061145.1 Anaerolineales bacterium
CCCGGCACGGCGGATGGCGGCACCACCGGTAACGATCTGATTGCCCGCCTGGAGCGCTTCTGCCCGATCGATTTTGGCACCGAGCCGGGCACCTGTGGGCTGGCTTCCGCCTATGTCAAGTTGGGCAACTGGCTGGCGAACGCCCTCGGGTCGCACCACCGGGTAAACAGCTACATCTACCGCCCCCAGGCGGTCAACCTGGTGGACGCTGCCGTGGCTCGCCCGGTTAATGATGGCGATATTGTCGAAGAAATCCTGAATATCGGCCCGGTCAGCGGCACCGTCGCGCCCATGCTGGGGATGCCGGTGCGCAAGTCGGGGCGCACCACCGGCTACACCACCGGTGAAATTACCGTAATCGATTCCACGGTGAATGTCAGCTACGGGCCGGGACGCACCGCCACCTTCGAAGGGCAGATCGTCACCACGCCCATGTCGCAGGGCGGCGATTCCGGCTCCTTACTGGTGCATGCCACCCAGAATCAGGCGGTGGGGCTGCTGTTTGCTGGGTCCAATCTGAGCACCATCCACAACCCGATCCAGGCCGTGCTCGATTGTCTGGAGGTAAATTTGTGAGCGAGATGGACTCGCCGCAACAGGCGGCATACGAACGCGTCCGGGCAGTCAAGGTAGCTTACGTTCAGCAATTGCTGGCTATACCGGATGTGGTTGGCGTGGGGGTAGGCTACCGCCAGGTAAAAGGCGTCCGCACCGGCGAGCTGGCGTTGATCGTGATGGTGCGCCAGAAAAAACCTGCCTCCCAGGTGCCCCCGGAACATATCATCCCCCACGAGCTGGAAGGCGTGCCGGTTGATGTCCAGGAAGTGGGGGAAATCGGAGCCCAATAAGGTGAAATTTGGCTTTGTTATGCCTTCCGGCGATGCCCGGAAGGCGGCTGAACTCGGAGAGATCCTGGAGCAGGCCGGCTGGGATGCGCTCTTCGTCTGGGAGCCGGTGTGGGGGTTCGACGCCTGGATTTGTTTGACCGCCGCGGCGATGCGCACCACCCGTCTGCGCCTGGGCACCCTGATCACCCCGCTGGCGCGCATGCGTCCCTGGAAACTGGCCAGCGAAACCGTCACCCTGGATCATCTATCGGGCGGCAGGGTGATCCTGGGCGTCGGGCTGGGTGCGACGGACACCGGCTGGGCGGAATTTGGCGAACCTACCGACCGTAAGTTACGCGCCGAGCTGCTCGACGAGGGTTTGGAAATCCTTACCGGGTTATGGAAAGGGCAGCCGTTTGCCCACGCAGGAAAGCATTACCATGTCCGGCCGATGAATTTTATGCCCCCGCCTCCCCCGGTGCAGCAGCCGCGCATCCCGATCTGGGTGGTCGGCGCCTGGCCGCGGGAAAAATCCATGCGCCGGGCGCTGAAGTACGATGGCCTGTTGCCGAACGTACTGGATGAGAAAGGCGAGCACCGCACGCTCAGCGTGGAGGATGTGCGCCAGATGCGCCAATATGCGGATGCACATCTGCAGGGAGAACGCCCGTATGAGATCGTGGTGGAAGGCGCCACTCCGGCGGATGATCGTCAGGCCGCGGCGGAACAGGCGCTTGCCTGGGAACAGGCCGGCGCCACCTGGTGGATTGAAGCGCTCTGGTCGGCGGAGAGCGACGATCAGGTACTCCACAGAGCCCGCGCCGGCCCGCCGCGGGTATGAAATGTTGCCCCGCAGGGGATGAGGAGTGCGGCAGCAAACTGCCGCCGCTTTGGCAAGCCTGTGCACTCCATCATTACGGGCCGTGGTAACCCGGGTTAAATCCAAACTCAGCAACCAGACTCGCCCATGTTGTGGTTTAATCACGCCCAGTGATTGGCTAAAATTCCGAGTCTACTTGTCGTCTTTCAGCGAAAGAATAAACATTTGCCCAAACCCATCCCCATCATCCACGTCGCCCGGCTCAGCAAGCACTACCAGGTGCCCGTGCGCGAAGCCGGTCTGCGCCAGGCAGCGCGGGCTTTGATCCAGCGCCAGCATCGCACGGTCAAAGCCGTCGACGAGATCTCATTTTTCATCCACCCCGGCGAAGTCGTCGGCTTCCTCGGCCCGAACGGCGCCGGTAAAACCACCACCCTGAAAATGCTCAGCGGACTGCTCCACCCCACCTCCGGACAGGTGCGTGTCCTGGGTTACGAGCCTCACCGCCGCCAGCGCGCCTTCCTGGAGCAGATCACCCTGGTGATGGGCAACCGCAACCAGCTTGCCTGGGACCTGCCGGCGCTGGATTCCTTCGAGCTGCAACGCGCCATTTACGGTATCCCGGAACACGAATATCGCCAGCGGCGCGACGAGTTTATCGCGCTGCTCGACCTGCAGGACCTGGTGCACAAGCCGGTGCGCAACCTCTCCCTGGGCGAGCGCATGAAAATGGAAATCGTCGGCGCCTTGCTGCATCGTCCCCAGGTGCTGTTCCTCGACGAGCCGACCATCGGCCTGGACGTCACCATGCAACGGCGCATCCGCACCTTCATCAGCGAGTACAATCGCCGGTATGGCGCCAGCGTGATGCTCACCAGCCACTATATGGCCGACGTGGAAGCGCTGTGCAAACGCGTCATCGTCATCCATCACGGGCGAATCCTCTACGACGGGGATCTCAGCGGTCTGGTGGAACGTTTTTCCGCCTATAAAACCATCAATCTCACCCTGAAAAATGGCCCGGTGAGCCTGGAACAATACGGCGAGGTGGTCAGCCAGGAGGGAAGCAACGCCAGCCTGCGCGTCCCCAAATCCGAGACGTCCCGCATCACCTCCCGGCTGCTGACGGAGCAAGCCGTGGCGGACCTGACCGTGGTCGACCCGCCCATCGAAGACGTGATCGAGACAGTCTTCAACCAGCAGGCAGAGGCAGCATGAAGCGTTACCTCGATTTTTACCTGACCAACATGAAAACCGCCGTGCTGGTCGAGTTTCAGTACCGCTGGGCGAATTATTTCTACATGATCGGGATGATCGCCGAGCCGGTAATCTACCTGGTGGTCTGGTCTACCGTCGCCGAAGCGCAGGGCGGGCAGGTGGGCGGTTACACCGCCGGCAGTTTCGCCGCTTATTACATCGTCTGGACGCTGGTGCGCAATATGAACATCGTCTTCACCCCTTACGGCTGGGAGGAGCGTATCCAGCGCGGGCGGCTTTCGATGGAATTGCTGCGCCCCATCCACCCTTTGCACAATGACGTGGCTTTCTTCGCCGGCTGGAAGCTGGTGGTGATCGTCCTGTGGCTCCCGCTGGCGGCTTTCCTGGCATGGATTTTCAAACCCACCCTGCAACCCTCCCTGCTCGAAGTGGGCGTGTTTTTTATTGCCATCTGGGGCGCTTACCTGATCCGCACCATGGCGCTCTCTTTGTTGGGCATGATCACCTTCTGGACGACCCGGGTGAGCGCCATCTTCGAGATGTATTTCGCCGCCGAGCTGGTGCTTTCCGGTCGCCTGGTGCCCATGTCGCTCATGCCCGAGTGGGTGCAGCGCCTGGCGGGTTTTTTGCCCTTTCAGTGGACCTTTGGTTACCCGATCGAAAGCCTGATCGGCGCCCTGACCCCGGGCGAATTGATCGGCGGGCTGGGGATGCAGGCGCTGTGGATCGGGATCGGCATCCTGCTGGTGAACGTGGTCTGGCGATTTGGGATCCGGCGGTTTTCTGCGGTGGGGAACTGAGATGCGCCTGTTAAGCCTGGCCTACACCTACCTGCGGGTGGGTATTCTCAACGAGCTCCAGTACCGCGTGAATTTCTTCATCCAGATCCTGCAGTCGCTGATCGCCCTGGTGGTCGGATTGATCGGTTTGTGGCTGGTGTTCGACCATACCACCGATCTGAATGGCTGGACACAGCCCGAGTTGCTGGCGGTGATGGGTGTGTTCATCCTGATGGGCGGCCTGATCCGCGCCGCCATTCAGCCCAACATGATGCGCCTGCTGGACGATGTGCAGCAAGGCACGCTGGACTTCGCCCTGACCAAGCCGGTGGACGCCCAGGTGATCGTCAGCGTGCGCGAGTTCCGCCTGTGGCAGGTGGTGGACGTGATTCTCGGCCTGGGGGTGGTGGTCGCGGCGGTGCTGCGCCTGGAGAGCCGTTTCACCCTGCCCGATTTGCTCGGTTTTCTGATTGCCCTGGCGTTGGGGGGTGTGATGATTTATTGTTTCTGGCTGATGCTGACCTCCACCGCCTTCTGGATCATCCGGGTGTATGAGCTGGTCAACCTGTTCGAGGGCTTATATGCCGCCGGGCGCTGGCCGGTGAGCATTTACCCCAACTGGCTGCGCTTTGGGTTGACATTTTTAATCCCGGTCGCCTTTGCCGTCACCGTCCCCGCCGAAGCGCTCACCGGGCGGCTGACCCCGCTCACCCTGCTCGGAGCGGGTCTGCTGGCTGCCGGCTTATTCTTGCTCGCCCGCCTGGTCTGGCGATTGGGCGTCCGCAATTACTCCGGCGCCTCGGCGTGAATCGATTGCGGAATCCCTCCATGCACCTGACCGCCCGACCTCCCTTTTCCTTTCCCGCAGTCGTCCATTCCCACGGCTGGAGGCAATTGCATCCCTTCGCCTGGGACGATCAAAATGAGCGCCTGACCTACCTGTTGGAGCTGCCCACCGGCAGGGTCACCCGCCTGACCTTCAGCGCCGCCGCAGACGGTCTGGAGGTGCAGGTCGAGCCGCAGCTTACCCAGGGCGAAATGGAGTATGCCGTCCGGGCAGCCCGCTGGATTTTTGGCCTGGACCTCGACCTGCAGCCGTTTTATACCCTCGCCCGCCAGGAACCCAAACTGGCGCACGTCCCCGAAACCGCCCGCGGGCGGGTGTTGCGCTCGGCGACCCTGTTCGAAGATGTGGTCAAGACCATCCTGACCACCAACACCCAATGGGGCGGCACCAAACGGATGGTGCGCGGGCTGGTGGAGAACTTCGGCGCTCCCCTGGACGGTGACACGACATCGCGCGCCTTTCCATCCCCGGCGCGCCTGGCGGAGCTGTCGCGGGAACAAATCGAAGCGGCGGTCAAACTTGGTTACCGCACCCCCTATGTACTCGAGCTGGCGCGCCGGGTGGCGTCGGGCGAGCTGGAGCTGGAAGCCTTGAAAGACGCCGGCCTGCCCACGGACGAGCTGCGCAAGGAATTACTGCGCATCAAGGGCGTCGGCGGATACGCGGCCGCCAACCTGCTGATGATCCTCGGCCATTACGACGCCATCCCGATCGACTCGTGGGCGCACAAGCTGGTCTCCCAGGAGTTTTATGGCGGCGAGCCGGTCACCCCGGCGCAGATCGAAGCCGTATTCGCCCCCTGGGGAGAATACAAAGGCCTGGCTTACTGGTTCTGGCAATGGGAGACCGCGTGAGCCAGCCGGATCC
>JAGUYX010000095.1 GCA_020061145.1 Anaerolineales bacterium
CAGGTTAGCAATCCATTCACGTGCATGGCGCGAGCGCTCCATCACGCCATCCAATTCCGCCGAATAACCTGCTTTTATCACCCCCACATGCGCCAGTGTTGCCGGCGGGTCTTCGGCGATGGCATTTTCTAATAATGCCAGTACATCTTCGCAAAGGTGAAAGCGTGCCAGCACTTGTTGGATGGCCTGATTTTCTTTCAGGCGTTCATCCTCCAGCAAGTGCCGTAAATCCGGCAACTTATGTAACATTCCCCTCAAAGCCACTGCATCCCGCGGTAATGCTGTATCAGACTGGATACGCAGGCTGGTGCGTTCCAGGTCGCCAATATACCTCAGCTTTTCACGCAGACGGGCGCGCAGCAGGCCAGGCTCGAAAAAGGCCTGAACACCTGCCTGTCTTAACCGAATGGCCTGGACATCTAGCAGCGGTTTGCTTACCCACTGGCGTAATTGGCGTTTACCCATCGGGGTCAGCGTCATATCCAGCACCGCCAGTAAAGAACCCTTGCCCGGGCTGCCTTTCAGCGTCTCGGTCAACTCCAGATTGCGGCGCGTGGCGGCATCCAGCACCATAAATTCGGAAATGTGGTAGGTGCTCAGACCGGTTAACGAATTCAGCGCCGATGGTTGGGTTTCTTGCAGGTACTGCACCAATCCACCCGCGGCGCGTTCGGCTAACGGCATCCCGCGCAGACCAAATCCATCCAACGCGCCGGCTTGAAAATGTTCGAGTAAAATCTGGCGGCATTTACCCGGCTCGAAGCGCCACGCCTGCCAGGGAGTCTGGTGTCCGGGGATTTCATTCCCCAGGTGCTGGTTGTCCGGGTAGAGGATTTCCGCGGGGCGCAAGCGAACCAGCTCGGCGCGCAACAGACCGATAATGTCTGTTCCGGCTAACTCCGTTACCGCAAATTCACCCGTGGTGATATCCGCATAGGCCACGCCAGCGCGTTGATCCTCCACGACGGTCGCCACCAGATAGTTATTGGCATCACCCGGGAGCAAACCGGGTTCGGTGATGGTGCCCGGGGTAACCACACGGACGACCTGGCGAGGCACCAGGCCCTGTACCGGCTGGTCTCCCACCTGTTCGCAGATAGCGACATGATATCCCTGATCGATCAGGCGGGAGAGGTAATTCTCTGCAGCGTGGTGGGGTATTCCCGCCATAGGCACACGCACCCCTTTGGCAACATTCCGGGAGGTCAGCACGATATCGAGCACCCTGGAAACGAGCTCGGCGTCCTCATCGAAGGTTTCGTAAAAATCACCCAGGCGGAAAAACAGGATGGCGCCTGGATACTGGCGCCTGATTGCTAAATATTGCTTGCGAATGGGAGTTACACTATCTTCGGTTGTCGGCATACCCTCATTCTATAGTGCTGCCAATAAATCGACAAGGGGACAGGTGAAGAAAATATATCGATTTTTTGGTACCGATTCCATTGTGTTTCCGGCAAGTTCCGTCTATAATTTATTCACTATATATTCGAAGAAAGGAGCGTTACCATGGCAAGCGTTACTTACGAGCATGTCTACAAACGATTTGGTGAAGTCACTGCTGTCAATGATTTGAGTATCAAAGTTGAGGACCGGGAGTTTCTGGTTCTGGTCGGTCCGTCGGGGTGCGGAAAAAGCACCGCCCTGCGCCTTTTAGCCGGGCTGGAAGAAATCACGGATGGCACAATTTACATCGGCGACCGGGTAGTGAACGATGTGGCTCCCAAAGACCGGGACATTGCCATGGTCTTCCAATCCTACGCTCTTTATCCCCACATGTCGGTTTACGATAATATGGCCTTCGGCTTGAAGCTGCGGAAAACACCTAAAGATGAAATCAAACGAAGAGTGGAAGAAGCGGCTGAAATCCTGGGAATTCCCCACTTGCTGGACCGTAAGCCGCGGCAGCTTTCGGGTGGTCAACGGCAGCGCGTCGCCGTGGGACGCGCCATTGTTCGCGAACCCAAGGTTTTCCTCTTCGATGAGCCGCTTTCCAACCTGGACGCCAAATTACGGGTTGAAACCCGCGCCAACATCAGCCGGCTGCACCAGCGACTGCAAACCACCTTTATTTACGTGACACATGACCAGGTTGAAGCCATGACCATGGCATCGCGGATCGCCGTTATGAATCAAGGCATCCTGCAACAAATCGACACACCCCAGAACCTGTATGACCTGCCAGACAATATCTTCGTGGCTGGTTTTATCGGTTCGCCGGCGATGAATTTCTTTAATGCCAGCATCCGCAAGGACGATGGCAAACTCTATGTCGATGGCGGCGCTTTCTCTGTCAAGGTTCCCGAAGAGCGCATACCCACCTATGAAGCCTATGTCGGAAAACCGGTTGTATTCGGCATACGCCCGGAGGATATTCACGATCCGAATTTCGCTCCACCCGGAATTGACCCCCAACCGGTCGAAGCGAATGTGGATGTGACTGAGTTGATGGGCAACGAAATCTTCGTTTACCTGAATAGCGGCGATCATAATTACGTCGCCCGGTTTGACCCACGCACTTCCATTCGCATGGGCAATAATGTGCAGGTGGCATTCAATATGGCCAACATGCATATATTCGACCGCGATACGGAGCGCGCGGTGCGATAGGCCAGCCTTAATTGGTCTCGCGAGACCTGTTAATGTGATCCCATTATGGCCACAGACAAAGCTCTGTGGCCTCTTTATTGCAAGGAGAGAACTATGCCGTTTGATTACATTCCCCCATTGTTTAGCTCGAATGAACGAAAAATCATCCTGTTGGTAATGGATGGTCTGGGCGGCCTGCCCCTGCAGGCAGGCGGAGCGACCGAACTGGAAGCAGCCCATACACCGAATATGGATCGTCTTGCCAAAGAAGGCACGCTGGGGCAGACTATCCCGATCCGTCCAGGGATCACCCCGGGGTCCGGTCCAGCTCACCTGGCCTTGTTCGGTTTCGATCCCATCCAATATGAAATCGGCCGCGGCGTCCTGGAGGCCTTTGGCATTGGCTTACAGGTAAATAAAGGCGAAGTGGCTGCCCGAGGAAATTTTTGTACCCGCGATGATCGCGGAAATATTGTCGACCGGCGCGCCGGGCGTATTCCCACCGACGAAGCCCGCCCGGTGATAGAAAAACTGAAGAAAATCCAGATTCCGGGCATCGTCACCGAGGTAGAAGTAGTCAAAGAATATCGTTTTGCCCTGATTCTGCGTGGGGAAGGGCTGGACCCGGAAATTTTCGACACAGACCCGCAAAAAACCGGCGTGCCACCGCTGCCTGCCAAAGCCCGGGTGCCCGCTGCCGAACGGACCGCGCAACTGGTCAACCAGTGGGTACAGGCGGCACATGAGGCGATCAGAGACGAACCCAAAGCCAATGGCCTGACCTTGCGCGGTTTTTCCACGGACCCAAACCTGCCCAATTTCCTGGATTCCTATGATTTGCGTGCCGCCTGTGTGGCGGTATATCCCATGTATCGCGGGGTTTCGCGGCTGGTCGGTATGGACGTGATTGATTTTTCGGGCGACCAACCCGCAGATGAGTTCACCGCCGTAAAAGCCAATTGGGACAGGTACAATTTCTTCTTTGTTCACATCAAAAAGACCGATTCGATGGGGGAGGATGGCAATTTCGCTGGCAAGGTTAAGGTGATCGAAAGCGTGGACCAGGCGCTGCCCGATCTGTTAGCCCTCCATCCGGACGTATTGATCATCACCGGCGATCACTCCACCCCCTGCCTGTTACGATCGCACTCATGGCACCCGGTTCCGTTTTTACTCTGGGCGCCTGAGACTGCCCGCCCGGATGACCAGACTCAGTTTGGCGAGCGGTATTGCGCCCGGGGTGGGTTTGGCACCATCTCCGCACTGGATACCATTCCCTTAGCCATTGCCCATGCCCAACGGCTGGTTAAATACGGCGCTTAGACTATTGGCAGATTACAAACCGGCTCGGGGAGCGATTTAAGCGTTTCCCGAGCCTTCACTCTTTCATGTACCTAATTCAGGGGCGTGCAGATATCCGCCCTTGAACCGTACTGAGGGGGGAGGAATGGATCCAATCCGACGTTACAATCTTCTGCTGGGCATCCTGGGTGGTCTGTTTATCCTGGCGTTGATCGCCACGGTTGGCGTATATCTGCGCTCGTTACCGGAAACTACACCGCCTGCAGAGCCTCATGTGCCTCAGACCACATCAGTTTCTGCACAAGAAACACCTGAACCGGGTTTATTTTCCATTCCTACGGTAATACCGCCAACCAGCATTCCCCACACTCCAACTCCCCCTCCGAGCGCGACTCCCACGCCAACCGCCACTCCCCTGGTGTTATCATTCTGCGATCAAGCGCCTGCGCCGATACCGGTCTTGGATTATACGACCACCCGCGACCAGCTGACAATCGATTTTCCCGGGACGATCGAACGGCTGGAGGTGCAGATCAACCTGAACCATAACTTTGTGGGCGATCTGGAAATCCAGCTAACCCGGTTGGGAGGAGCGTCGGTGATACTGCTCCACCGCCCGGGGAAAGCACCGGAATATTGCCGCGGCGACAATCTTTCTGCCACTTTTTCCGACCTGGCTCCGCAAGCCTCAAGCGAGGTTTGCCTGGATTCTTCACCGGCCATCCATGGGGAAGTTCTTCCCCACCAACCCCTGGATATCTTGCGCGGAATACCGGTAAGCGGTATCTGGGAGTTGGCTGTCAGCGATGTTTCCGCACCAGACGAAGGCGAATTACGGGAATGGTGCCTGATTGCACATCTCCGCTAAGATGTCCGGTTTTCAGGAAATTTACTTGTACAGGTTGCGTGGTTGGTTTTTCACGTTAGAATTAAGCTAACCATGCCAGGACATGTTCAGTAATCTATTATCCTGGCCGGTCAAGGATTGTGGTTTGATCGATCCTATCGCGTTTACCCATTTAATGAACGATCAGTTGTGAATCAGGAGAAAAATATGCACAGCAAATTGACCTTACGTAGTCTGGTGTTAATTCTGGTTTTGGCGTCCACCCTGCTCGCCGCGGCCGCTCCCGCTCCCGCGGGTGGTTTTCTCGCCACTTCCCTGCAAGCGGGTGATCTGGTGCGCCTGACAGTAGAAAACCGTACCGATCAACCCCTGAAGATCTGGTTGAGCGGCACAGCCTTTTATTATCTGAGTATCCCGGCTAATTCGACCGAGGTCTTCACCCCTCTACGCGGCGAATACACCTATTCGGTTTTTGTGTGCGGGATCAATGTCAGTGAAACCCTGGATCTGAGTAAAAATTACCGCCTGATCCAGCCCGCCTGTGGCAGCGGGCCGGCTTTGGCAGAAAACGTTCCCCAAACAGTGGACTTGGGCACGGTTGCCAGGCTGGTTAAGGTGACCTTTGAAAATGATACGACCGGCAACCTGACGTTAGTCCTGACCGGACCTGCAACCTATGTGCTTTTCATTCCCAAAGGCCAGGAAAAAGACTACACCATCCGCCGGGGTGATTATGCTGTAACGTTATATGCTTATGGTTGTGGCAGCGTCACCAGCACCACTTTTACAGCCCGCGCCCACGCCGAAAAGACTTTCGTCTGTCCATAATCGCGAAAATCTGATCGAGGATAAAGCCTCGACCAGATAACCGCTCACTTTTTCAGACAAACCTGCCCGTCAATCGCTCTGGCGGGTTGGTTTCTTTTTTCTGCCCAGGAAATATCCCAGCCCGCCGCCGACCACCAGGGGCAGTCCGGCGGCAATCAGGAATGTATCCCGCCAGAACCTTTCCGGATAAAGGCGGATGAGGGTATCTGAATAATAAAATGACCACGTGCCGGGTTGGAAAAATAGCTGGTGGAACCAGACAAAGATGACCCCAAAGGCAAGAACCACAAAGAGGATGATGGTCAACATCAGCAGGCTGGTCAGCCAGCCGCCGCGTGCCAGCGCCGACCTGTAGCGTTCCAGCCAGCCACCGCGCCAGGCGAACAAACCGCCAAGCAGCAGAACAACAAAGCTGCCCCATAATACCCGGCGTGCAACAGTGACTAAATCTTTGACATCCTCCATGTGACGAAGTTCGCGGGGGTTATATAAATACTGGCAGTCTTCCATCTGGGCGCAGGAAGGCTGAGGCACCTGCTGACCGTCCGGAAACCGCATTTCGGCAAGGTAACTGATATCTTCCGGGTTTACCAGATAATCAATGGTCAATCGCGACCAGTATAAGCGTTCTTCCAGGGTGAAACCATAAGAGTCATCCGGAAAACCGGGAGTGCGATATTCAAATTCGACATACCAGGGAAAAATCAATAACCGTATGGTCGCCAGCACCAACCAGACCGGCACAGCCAGTGTGACCAGCACGGATAGCAAACGTGCCCAAACGCTGGAGCTATCTTCGTTGTTCTTTGTCTCATTCATTGCAGTTCCTCCATTCCACCAGAAAGCACAAAATTAATAATCAAGCTGTGGGTCATCCACTCTACCGGCGCTTTATCGTCGGTAAAAATCAGTTTGGCAGGTTCGATTGGCTGGCGATTTTCCAGCGCGCGTTGCATACTTTCCAAGAGCAGGGGATGCGTATTTGCGTCTGTTGATAACAGGGTGAAATTTTCGACCAGGTTATCCCAGGTTGCCGGTTGTACCGTGGCATACAGGATGGAATTGAATGAACCGGGCACATCCATGACAAAAACGCTGGGAAACACGCTCTGGAGGGTGGCTGCCAGCGTATTCAACAACCGGCGGTCCCCAGGGGCACGCCCGACATTGATTGCCAGGGTGCCCTGAGGAGTCAAATGGTCATAAACCTCCTGGAAGTACTCCTGCGTGGTCAGGTGCCAGGGAATATACGGAGGCCGGTAAGCGTCGATACCGATCAAATCGTAGGTTTTTTCGCTTCTGGCCAATCCCCAGCGCCCATCTTCCGCGAACGCGTCCAGATTGGGCATATCCATGGCGAAATATTCCCTGCCGACCTCGATAATCGCGGGGTCGATTTCGTAACCATCTATGGAAATATCTCCAAACACCGCGGTTGCCTGCCGGGCAGTGGTTCCGGCTGCCAGACCGACAAGCGCCATGCTGTTGACCTGCCGGGTAAGGTATGGCGGGGTGTTAAAAAATGGCGCGACCAGAAATTGATCCCACGTTCCCCCAAAAGCGATCTGGTCCGGGTGGTACACGGAGTGGATTCCCTGACCTTCATTCAGGCGTAAATAACGCGTCCCAGCGCGTTCGATCACCTGGATATAGTTGTAACTGGATTCACGCTCGTAAATCTGCCCGGCGGTGTTTTTTATCGGCAGGCGCAGATTGAAATAGGCCAGCGCCAGCAGGAAAACCGGCATCCACAGGTAA
>JAGUYX010000077.1 GCA_020061145.1 Anaerolineales bacterium
CCTCCAGGAGAAATATTTCGTCGCCTGAGTCAGAAAAGTAGATCACGCCAGACGCATAATCGATTTTGAGCATGTCCGGCACATCCCCCAAGGAGTCGTAAAACTCAAAATCCGGGATGCGCCCATATAAATCTCGAAAAGCATATGCCCGGTACGCCACTACCAGCACACCCCCGGGCGGCAAGATGGTATCGGGGGGAAACTGATACATGGCTTCCGTATCGCCCAGGAATTCTGCATCCCCCAGCTTCATCTGGCTCATGTCCACCGCCCGGCTGCCGGGGTTGATGATTTCCACCCACTCAGCATCCGGTTCTTCAACGTCCGCCGGGGGATCGTAAAGCACCTCCCCGATCAACAATAGCGGGCCGCGGTCGTTGAATCCACGCGGCAGGAGGGGTAAAAAGGGCGGCCCCGGCGAGTCGGCTTGACGGTTAACGCCAGCCAGGCCTTCAGCGGAGCCCAGTGCAAGCAGCAGAATCAGGATGATAACCAGCCAGGGTGTTTTGGGTGGTGAAAAGGCGGGGGGAAAATTTGCGCGCCCGGAGTCTGGAGGGCTGGATGGATCGTTCAAAACCGGACTCCTGCTAAAGAGCAGCCAGGTAAGCGGTGATGCCGCGCGAGCCAATATTCACAGATGATTATG
Organism: Anaerolineales bacterium; assembly: GCA_020061145.1. Taxonomy (GTDB): domain Bacteria; phylum Chloroflexota; class Anaerolineae; order Anaerolineales; family DRKV01; genus JAGUYX01. The sequence continues at coordinate 647 of JAGUYX010000077.1, forward strand.
GCATAAAATTTATTCCCTGCCAACTTTTTTCATGCTTTTCAACTGTCGCTCAGAATATTCACCCAACGGAATGACCGGTTTAGCGGGAGACATTTAGAAATTCTCCGCCTAAGGCTGGTAGAATGTGCGCTATGCAGATCACCTCCCCTGCCCGAAGGATGCTCCCGCTTAAACGCATATTTGACCTGCTGCTGACCATCCCGGGGCTGGTGCTGGCGTCGCCGGTTTTGCTGGTTATCGCTCTGCTGGTCGGCTGGCAACACGGCCGCCCGATTCTCTTCCGCCAGGTGCGGCCGGGGTTGGGCGGAAAACCCTTTACCATGTATAAATTTCGCACCATGACCGACCGGCGCGACAGCCAGGGAAACCTGCTCCCGGACGAGATGCGCCTCACCCGGCTGGGACGTTTTTTGCGCGCCACCAGCCTGGATGAATTGCCGGAATTGTTCAACGTCCTGCGCGGCGAGATGAGCCTGGTCGGCCCGCGCCCGCTGCTGATGCAATACCTGGAACGCTACACGCCCCAGCAGGCGCGCCGCCATGAAACCCTGCCCGGCATCACCGGCTGGGCGCAGATCAACGGGCGTAATGCGCTCACCTGGGAAGATAAATTCCGCCTGGACGTCTGGTACATCGACCATTGGTCGCTGTGGCTGGACCTCAAAATATTGCTGGTTACCCTGTGGAAAGTGCTCAGGCGGGAGGGTATCAGCCAGCCCGGGCAGGCGACCGCGGAAGAATTTATGGGCTCGATCCCGGAGAACGGAGGCTGAATTTGATCATCGGGCAACTGGCCGCCCTGGGCACTTCCCTGTGTTTTTCTGCCACGTCGACATTCTTTACGCTCGCCAGCCGGGCGGTTACCTCGCTGGTGGTCAACCGCACCCGGCTGCTGGTGGCCATTCTCTTCCTTACGCTGGCGCATTTTCTGCTCCAGGTGCCCTTCCCCGTGCAGGTAGAAGGCTTCCGGATTTTCTGGCTGGGGCTTTCGGGAGTGATCGGGTTGGCCCTGGGGGATGCCTTTTTGTTCCAGGCTTTCGTCTGGATCGGGGCGCGGCTGACGATGTTGATGATGAGCCTGGCCCCGGTCCTGGCGACGCTGATGAGCTGGGCGTTTTTAGGGGAGTCGCTGAAACCCAGCCAGCTCTTCGCCATCCTGGTCACCGTGGCCGGGATTGCCTGGGTGGTGCTGGAACGTCCCAGCAGCCGCGGTATCCAACTGAAACCCACCCGGGAGCATCTGCTGGGGCTGCTTTTCGGTTTCCTGGCTGCCCTGGGGCAGGCCGGAGGATTGGTCACCGCCAAACTCGGGTTGGTGGGGGATTTTTCAGCGCTTTCAGGCACCTTGATCCGCATGATTGCCGCCGCCATCGCGCTCTGGCTGGTCACTTTGCTGCAACGCCAGGCACGGGTTACCTACCAGCGCCTGAAGGAACACCCGCGGGCGTTATGGTTTATCGCCGCCGGCGCCCTGTTCGGCCCGACCATCGGGGTCACCCTCTCCCTGGTTGCCATCCAGCGGATTCCGATCGGGATCGCCTCGACCCTGACTGCCTTACCGCCGATTTTCTTATTACCCATCGGTTATTTCGTTTTCAAAGAGCGCTTTGGCTGGCAGGCAATTCTGGGCACCCTGTTGACCATCGGCGGGGTGGCTATGCTGTTTCTGGTGTAATGTATAATCCAGGCACGCATGAGCATTAAGACCACACAAGCACCCGGTAAAGCAGATCATCTGGAAGGCGCCCCGGAAAACCAGGCTGAAACCTGGTACCGGGGGATGAAGCGTATCCGCGTTTTCGAAGAGACCGTGTTGGAGAACTTCCCGCGGGGTATCTTTTTTGGCACCACCCACACTTATATCGGCCAGGAAGCCAATGCGGTGGGGATATTAAGCCAGCTCACTCCACCCGACGTGGTTTTCAGCAACCATCGCTGCCACGGGCATTTCCTGGCCTATGGGGGCAGTATGCATGCCTTGTTCGCCGAGCTGATGGGCCGGGCTACCGGCGTCTGTGGCGGCAGAGGCGGCTCGCAGCACCTGCACTGGCGCAACTTTTATTCCAACGGGATTCAGGGAGGGATCGTTCCCACCGCAACCGGTATGGCGCTGGCTGAAAAATTTCGCCAGACCGGCGCAGCGACGGTCGTTTTCCTGGGGGATGGCACCCTGGGAGAAGGCGTGGTGTATGAAGCGCTGAATATGGCCAGTCTGTGGCAGGCGCCGATCTTATTCGTCCTGGAAAATAACCGCATCGCCCAGACCACCCCGATCAATCTGGCTGTAGCGGGCAGCCTCACAGGGCGTTTCTCCGCGTTCAATATCCCCGTCATCGAGCTCGATAGCAGTGATGTACAGGAAATCCACCCGGTTGCGCAAACCCTTTTGGGTGAAATCCGCCACGGGAATGGACCTCAGGCTTTGGTGCTGCATACCTGCCGGTTTGGACCGCATTCCAAAGGGGACGACACCCGCAGGAGCGAAGAGCTGGAGCAGCTCCGCCGGACACGCGATCCAGTGTTGATCCACGCCCCGCGCCTGGATCCGGAACGGCGAGCGGCGATCGATGCCGAAGTAGCGCAGGAAGTCGCCGGCGCTTTTACCCGGGCGCTTGCGGACCCCTACCCGAATCCCCTGGATGAAGCCCGCACATGACCACCGTCCTGGCTTCGCTCAACCAGGCATTGCACCGCTGTCTGGCTGAAAACGATCTGGTTTTTTTGCTGGGCGAGGACGTGCTCGATCCATACGGCGGGGCGTTCAAAGTCAGTCGCGGCCTGTCCAGCCAGTACCCCGGCAGGGTGCTCACCACTCCGATTTCGGAAGCGGGTATCGTGGGTGTCGCCGCCGGAATGGCCTTGCGGGGGATGCGCCCGGTGGTTGAAATTATGTTTGGCGATTTTCTCACCCTGGCCGCCGACCAGATCATCAACCATCTGGCGAAATACCGCTGGATGTATAACGAACAGGTGCGCGTACCCGTGATCATCCGCACGCCGATGGGCGGCCGCCGTGGCTATGGCCCTACCCACAGCCAGACTCTGGAAAAACACTTTTTAGGCGCCCCCGGCTTACAGGTACTGGCGCCCACGACGGCGGGAAACCCGGGAGCGCTGTTATCTTCCGCCATATTAGACGCAGAAGATCCCACCCTGTTCATTGAAAACAAACTGCAATATCTCGAGCCAGTGCTGGACGGCGAAAACCGCGGCGAATTCGAGATACAGGAGCTGGGAGAAACGTTTTCCTACCGGTTAACGGTGAACGGCGCCCCGCCGGCTGTGCTGACGCTCGCCGCGTATGGGTATATGGCCGACCTGGCGCGGAAGGCGATGCTTTCCCTGGCTTACGAGGATGAAATATTTACTGAACTGGTCATTCCCACCCGGTTAGCCCCACTGGAGATAAGCCCTATCCTGGACTCAGCCCGCAAAACCGGTCAGTTGCTGGTGATTGAAGAGGGCGCGTTAACCCTGGGGTGGGGCGCGGAAGTGCTTGCGCGGCTGGCCGAAACCGACCGCCTGCACCTGCGTAACTGCCGCCGCCTGGCCGGCAAAGACACCCCCATCCCGGCATCCGGGCCGCTGGAAGACGCCACGCTGCCCGGCGTAACGGATATTCAAGACACCGTGCGAAAGATGCTCCAGCCATGACTGCCACGCTTGTGCGCATCCCGCTGATCAACCCCAACGAGCCTCAGGCGCTGCTGGCCAGCCTGCAGGTAACCGAGGGCCAGAAAGTAGAAAAAGGCGACCTGCTCTGTACCCTGGAGACGACCAAATCCACCCAGGAACTCTACGCACAGAGCGACGGCTACGTGGTGGGGCTTGCCCTGACCGCCGGTCAAACCGCCAACGCTGGCGACCTGTTCTGCTATCTGGCGCCGGAGCCGGACTGGCAGCCTGCCGCACCGGCTGAAAGCGCCGTCGAGGGAGCAAGCCAGCCGGAAGCGCTGGAAACCCCGGCGGATGTGCGCATCACCCGCCCGGCGTTAGAGCTGGCGCGAACCCATGGGCTGGATCTGGATTCTTTGCCGCGGGGCAGGTTGATCACCGAAAGCGAGGTGCGCCGGCTGGTAACCGCAACCGTTTCACGTTTCCCCGCCCCGGAAATGGCGCAGAAATATGACGCCAGGGCCATACTGGTATACGGCGGCGGAGGGCACGGCAAATCGGTGATCGAATTGATCAAAACCCTGGGCGTCTACCAGGTGGCGGGCGTGATCGATGACGCGCTTCCCCCCGGCAGCGACCTCCTCGGTGTGCCCCTCCTGGGCGACGGCGCAGCACTCGGCGAGTGTTTTCGCCGGGGGATTCGCCTGGCGGTGAATGCGGTCGGCGGGATTGGCAACATCCGTGCCCGCCTGGCGGTCTTTGAACGCCTGCATGCCGCCGGGTTCTCCTGCCCGACAGTTATCCACCCTTCGGC
>JAGUYX010000308.1 GCA_020061145.1 Anaerolineales bacterium
AAATACAATCAGGTCCAGCAATGAATTGGTTCCCAGGCGATTGGCGCCATGTACCGATACGCAGGCTACCTCCCCGGCGGCATACAGACCGGGCAAGACCTGATTGGCAGCATCCACCACCACCTGCCCAAACTTGTTGGTCGGTATGCCACCCATGGCATAGTGAGCCGTCGGTTGGACGGGAATAGGCTGTTTAACCGGATCCACTCCCAGATACGTCCGGCAAAAATCGATGATATCCGGCAGCTTGGAGAGGATTTCTTCGCCAGTGACCACATAAGGCGAACCATCCGGGCGGGTACGCCCATCCAGTTGAGCATATTTATTTACCGTCTCCGGCGTGACATCCAGGTAGAGGTATCTTTTACCATTGATGCCGTGCCCTTCCTGCATTTCAATATACATCGCCCGGCTGATGACATCTCGAGAGGCCAGGTCTTTCACCGTAGGGGCATACCGTTCCATAAATCGTTCACCGCGATCATTCAGCAGGACACCACCCTCTCCGCGGACTCCCTCGGTAATCAGGATGCCCAACCGGTAAATACCAGTCGGATGGAATTGGAAGAATTCCATATCTTCGGCGGGGATGCCGCGGCGCAACGTGATGGCTATGCCATCGCCGGTATAGGCATAGGCATTGGAGGTAATCTCCCAGATGCGCCCATGCCCGCCGGTGGCGAAAATGACCGCTTTCGCCTGAAATACGTGCAGCTCACCGGTTGCCAGCTCCAAAGCCACCACCCCAGACGTCGCGCCGTTGGTTATCAGCAGGTCCACCACATGGAATTCATCGAAAAACCTGACGTCGTTTTTGGTGCATTGCTGGTATAGCGTTTGCAGAATCATATGCCCGGTGCGGTCAGCTGCGTAACATGCCCGGCGTACCGGCTTTTTGGTGATATTGTTGGTGTGCCCGCCAAACGGGCGTTGAGCAATCCGCCCATCAGGTGTACGCGAGAAAGGCAACCCCATGTGCTCCAACTCATAGACTGCCGGTACGGCTTCATTACACATGAATTCGATGGCATCCTGGTCGCCGAGATAATCACTGCCTTTGATGGTATCGAATGTGTGCCATTCCGGACGATCTTCTTCCTGCGAGCCTAAAGCTGCCCCAACGCCGCCCTGCGCTGCCCCCGTATGCGAGCGTGTCGGATATAACTTGCTGATTACCGCGGTTTTTGCTGTGCGCGAAGCGTACAACGCAGCCATCAAGCCTGCCCCGCCTGCCCCAACGATGAGCACCTCGTATTGGTGAGTCTGTGCCATTCAATTCACTCCCGTTTCCTGTGATTTCACTGGAACAACACGCTGTTGGTAGCATTAACAATTGCAAATGCGCCGATAAAGGAGATTACAGCCCAAAAAATCAATAACCCAATGTTGATCCACCGCAAATAGTCCGGGCGGTGAATGTAATCACGCAATACCTGCCGCAAACCATTTACTCCGTGGGCAAAGGTAAAACCCAGCAACAGGATGTCATACACCTGCCAGAAGAGCACGCCCCAGCGTGAAGCCACATAGGCTGCGTCCATGGCATGTACGCCTACGATTACATCCTGCAAGATGACATGTACCCATACCAGGGGGATCATCAGAATGCCGCTATAGCGCATCCATTTCCAGGAAATGGTTTCGTAATTTTGGGGAATGTCAACCCGTCGTGTGGTAGTAGCAGCCATTTCTACACCTCCTAAAACAGACTGAACTCGGGATTGAAAATACGATAACCCATATACAGGGCAGCCGGTAACCACAACAGGAGGGTAATCACCAGCGTCCAGCGAGCAGCATTACGTTGAGCGTTTATCGCCCACTGGTGTGGCAGGAACATATCCACCACTGCGATCCGCAAGCCATTGGCGCCATGGTAAAAAACAGCAAACACCAGAGCGATTTCCCCTAATTGAAAAATCGGAAGGCGGTAGAGCTCTAAAGCATCCTGAAAAAATTCGGGGGACCAGTAGAACGCGGCCATATCGATAATATGGATCACCAGGAATAACAGCGTTCCCAGACCGGTCAGCCTGTGTAGCAAAAAACTATACTGTCCTTCCCTGCCTCGGTATCTGAGATAACCGGTTAAAGCCGTGCGTAAAGTTGTCATGGCCTGCCTCCTTACACAATAACGATAAATTTGGTGATATTCACTTCTTTCTTACAGATCAAGGTTGCTGTAAAAACAGATCAGTCGTCCATATGCGCAATGACCGCATTTCCAAACTCTGACGTCTTCAGCCGGGAGGCGCCTTCCATAAGGCGATGAAAATCATAGGTCACCGTTTTGGCCTGGATGGCGCCTTCCATGCCTTTAACGATCAAATCCGCAGCCTGATTCCAGCCCAGATAACGCAGCATCATTTCTCCCGAGAGGATCACCGACCCGGGATTAACCACGTCCTTATCCGCATATTTGGGGGCAGTGCCATGAGTTGCTTCAAAGATAGCGTGACCGGTCTGGTAATTGATGTTGCCGCCGGGTGCAATGCCGATCCCGCCGACCTGAGCTGCCAGCGCATCGGAAAGGTAGTCGCCGTTCAAATTCATTGTAGCCAATACGTCAAATTCGCTGGCGCGGGTGATAGTTTGCTGGAAAACGATATCGGCAATAACATCTTTGACCAGCAAGCGCCCATCTCTCAAGGCAGAATCCTGCTCGGCATTGGCTGCCGCTTCACCCTTTTCCTGTTTGGTGATCTCCCAGCGCTGCCAGGTGTACACCCGGTCTCCAAACTCACGCTCAGCCAGATCGTAACCCCAATTACGGAAAGCGCCTTCGGTGAACTTCATAATATTTCCCTTGTGCACCAGGGTTACACTCCGGCGTCGATTATCCAGCGACCATTGGATCGCCGCCCGCACCAATCGTTCGGTGCCCTCGCGTGATACTGGTTTGATACCGATTCCAGTACTTTCTGGGAAACGTATTTTAGCGTATTCTTCGGGGAACTGCTCTTCGAGGAAATGCTTGAACTTTCGGCCTGCATCAGTGCCATCCGCAAATTCAATGCCAGCATATATGTCTTCCGTATTCTCACGGAAAACCACCATATCCACCTCTTCCGGATGTTTTACCGGGGAGGGAACACCGGCAAAATAACGCACCGGGCGCTGGCAGACATACAGATCGAGTTGCTTGCGCAGGGCGACATTCAAAGAGCGGAACCCTCCACCGATAGGAGTGGTCAGCGGACCCTTGATCCCGACTAAAAATTCATTAAAGGCATCGATGGTTTCTTCCGGCAGCCAGCTGCCAAATAAATTAAAAGCCTTCTCGCCGGCGTAAACTTCCATCCACTGAATCTGGCGTTGGCGACCATACGCTTTTTCAACGGCAGCGTCCAATACTCTAACCGATGCGCGCCAGATATCACGTCCGGTGCCATCTCCTTCCACAAATGGCACTATCGGGAAATCCGGTACCAGCAATTTCCCGTTCTGGATGGTGATTTTGTCTCCTCGTTCCGGGACTTTTACAATCGTGTAGGGCATAAAGGGTCTCCTGATGGCGATTTACAACCCGCGGCCTGGCAAATTGCTTGATGGTTCAATCCAAAAATAAGTAGTTTGCCTGGCTCTACGGCTGGATTAGAATCAAATAAAACTTACAATCTTTCCAGCCAAACACCCGGGGTTGCGCGTCAATTATAGCATTCGAGAGGGATATCGCCGCGAAACCGTCTGATTTATTCTATTCTCTAACATCACCAAGGTCGTTAACTGGTGGTGCTATAATGGCTGCGGGTTTACAGCTACCATAGCGGACTATCGCCGGGTAATTTCTGAACGCCCACCAGGAATCGAACTACAGGGTGGTTTTCTACCGGACAAAACATCACAACACCATACAGGAAACATGGAAACAACACCAGCGCTGAACCAACAACAATATCTACCATCGCCAGGCATCAAAGACAGCCCCTGGTATATCCTAACCCCTGAACAGGCCCTGAATAAATTAAAAACAGATGCGACGAGCGGGCTGAGTGAATCCGAAGCCGCCCAGCGTTTACAGGAATATGGACCCAACGAACTGGCTGAACCCGAAGGCACCACCCTGTGGCAAATGTTGTGGGCGCAAATTAATAATTTTGTCATCATTCTATTGATTGTCGCCGCTCTGATCTCCGCTTTGCTGGGGGACTATGCCGAAGCTGCGGCAATCCTGGCAATCGTGGTCTTGAACGCCGTCCTGGGAGTCATCCAGGAGTTCAACGCAGAAAAGTCATTGGCAGAGCTAAAAAAACTGGCTGCGCCAGAAGCGCACGTAATCCGGGATGGCAGCCGGCAAGATATCCCCGCCCGGCTGCTGGTCCCTGGCGATATTATTTTATTGGAAGCCGGCAATTACATCCCTGCGGACGTGCGCCTGATCGAGTGTATGAATTTACGCCTGGAAGAAGCTGCCCTGACCGGCGAATCCATACCGGTTGAGAAAAATGCCCGGCAGACTTTACCCGAAGGCGCGCCGCTGGGCGACCAGAAAAACATGGCCTTCATGGGTACACTCGTCTCGTATGGCCGCGGGCGCGGCCTGGTCGTGGAAACCGGCATGGGGACTCAGATCGGCCGCATCGCCGAATTGCTTCAGGGTGTGGAGGAAGAACAGACACCTTTGCAAAAGCGGCTCGATCAGTTAGGACGCACTCTGGGTATTGCCGCCCTGGTGGTATGCGGGTTGGTTTTCGTGGTGGGCTGGTTGCAGGGTAACAATCCGCTCGAGATGTTTATTGTGGCAGTCAGCCTGGCGATCGCCGCCGTCCCGGAAGGGTTACCGGCTGTGGTGACGATCAGCCTGGCCTTAGGCATGCGTGAGATGATCAAACGCCATGCGCTGATTCGCCGCCTGTCTTCGGTGGAAACTCTTGGCTCCGCCACCACGATTTGCTCGGATAAAACTGGCACTCTCACCCAGAACCAGATGACCGTGACCCGCCTGTGGGTGGATGGTCATACCTTCGGGGTTACCGGCAGCGGATATCAACCGACGGGTGAATTTACCCTGGACAATCAAGTGGTCAACCTGGAAAATTATCCCGCTTCATTGACCGCATTATGGGTTGGGGCGCTGAACAACGATGCAGATCTTGAATCCAGGTCGTCCGGGAACGGAAACGCACCAACTTATCGGATGGTAGGCGATCCGACGGAAGGCGCCCTGATTGTCGCAGCAGCTAAGTCTGGGGCAACTTTGAGCCAGTTGACCCGCGCTTACCCACGCGAACAGGAAATCCCCTTTGATTCCACGCGCAAACGTATGGTAACCATCCACACCGTGCAGGATCCTCGCCCGGAAGATATTTCTCCGTTTTACGATCGCGAAAAATATGCCTGGCATGTGGTCGCGGTCAAAGGAGCGCCGGATGTGGTGCTCGAGCTGTGCAATGCATATCAGACAATCGACGATCGCCATGCGCCACTCACCCCACAAATCCGGCAGAAAATCCTGGCTGCCAACGATGCCATGACCAGCGATGCTTTACGCGTTTTGGGCGTGGCTTATCGCCTCTCGGATCAGATGCCCGATATAAACGATGCCGCATCGCTGGAGCGGGACCTGGTATTTGTCGGATTGCTGGGTATGATCGATCCGGCTCGACCGGAGGTAATCCCGGCACTGGAGACTGCCCGCGCAGCCGGCATCCGCACCGTAATGATCACCGGCGATTACCCCAACACTGCCCGGGCAATTGCCGAAGACATCGGCCTGTTAGCCAGCGGTCACACCGTTCATACCGGCGCTGATCTGGATCAGATGAGTGATGAAGTCCTGGCGGAAGAGGTCGCCATCACGGATGTTTTCGCCCGCGTCTCACCCGAACATAAACTCCGTATCGTGGAAGCCTTACGCAAAGGCGGCGAGGTAGTCGCCATGACCGGAGATGGCGTCAACGACGCTCCCTCCATCAAACGCGCAGATATTGGTGTGGCAATGGGCATCACCGGCACAGATGTTGCCAAAGGCAGCGCCGACATGGTGTTGACCGATGACAACTATGCCAGTATTGTGGCGGCGGTGGAGCAGGGACGGGTAATTTACAGCAATATCCGTAAGTTTGTGTATTATCTGCTGTCCTGTAACCTGGCGGAGATCGCCATTATCTTCTTATCGATTTTGTTTTATGGCACCTCACCGTTGTCTGCCATCCAGCTCTTGTGGCTCAACCTGGTGACGGATGGCGCGCCTGCCCTGGCATTGGGCACCGAAAAAGCCGAACCGGGGATCATGCGCCAGCCTCCACGCCCAACCAACGAGCCGATCATCAATCGCTTCATGCAAGCCGGAATTGCCGTACAGACAATCGCCATCACGGCGGTGACTTTGTTCGCGTACGCATTAGGGCGAAATTTACACCCGGAGATGCCTGAATTTGCCAATACAATGGCCTTCGCCACCCTGTCGATTTCGGAATTGTTACGCGCTTACACCGCCCGTTCCGAACGATACCCGTTATTGCGGCTGGGAGTGTTTACCAACCGCTTCATGAACCTGGCTCTGCTGATTTCATTGGCGCTGGTGATGGCAGTACTGTACATCCCCTTCCTGCAACCCTTCTTCAACACCACCAGTCTGGGCTGGGCACAGTGGGAAGTCATCCTGCCGTTGCTGATCGTGCCCTCACTGGCGGCTGAATCAGTCAAATACCTGATTCAGGCGTTGAAAAAGTAAACAGATTGGCTGTCTTACCCTGTGATGTTTTATCGCGAGCGATACCAGACGCCGGTCCATTCTGGCAGGCGGCTCCATTGGTTCTGCCGGATCTTTTCCCCCAGCGCCTCGCCAAAAAAGAACTCTGTGCTGTTTACCGCTTCTGAGACGCTGCTAAACTGGTAATCGGTCCGAATTTC
>JAGUYX010000279.1 GCA_020061145.1 Anaerolineales bacterium
AGAGGTAATGCCTCTCCGGTGTCCAGCAATACCTGACTGGTTAACAACATGCCGGCTTCGAGATCGAATCTGGCTTTGCGCCCGACCACTTCGGCCAACTCAGTGAACATACCGGGCAAAAAGGCTTCCTCCGGAATTTGAACCGTATCCAGAACCGTTTCATTAATCACAGTCCCGCGTGCCACAGGCTGAATCAGGCGTACGGTTGATTTCAGGGTGACCGCCTGGGTAGGAACCGTTTCGCCCCCATCCAATGCGGTTGGCACGGATGCAGGTTGGAGAAAACGCGTATAGACATAAAACGCGCCTGCAAAGAGGATGATGAGCAGCAAGCCCAAGATAATTAGCGTTCGACCTCGACGCATGTTAGCCTCCCGGATAATGTTTGATCAGTATAGCGAGAATCCTGCGAATTTCCGTGCAACAATCATGCCATTAACCGTACACTGTGGTAATACAACCCAGGCAAGTATTACCGGTTATTTTTAGTCTACACGATAATCCGATTATACGCTACGGATCAAAATGGCTGCATTTCAGGTGCATGACCAGATCAAGCCAGAAAAATAAGAAAGAAGCCCTGCTGTGCAGGGCTTCTTTCTGATAATTGGGACATAAGACCTGATTAGATGGCAGTCATGATTTGGCTGAAGACGTTGCCGATCGCCGGACCGAGCAGGGCCAAAATAACGATCACCACCACAGCAACAAGAACGAGAATCAGTGCATATTCTACGAGCCCCTGTCCCTTCTCTTTCGGGGAGAATAACATGTTTTTTCACCTCCTTCCTGATTTGGATTTAGACATTACCCTGGATCAACCCCTGATCGATAAGTAATGTTCTATGCAAGAGTATATGTCAAAAATTTAAAAATGCAACAGGTTTAATCCAGTACTTTGGTACTAAAACACCTATCCTATTTGTTAAGTGGGACGTTGTAACGGACACGGGTTCCCTCTCCTGGCGAAGTGGAGATGTCTAATTCGCCACCGAGCATTTCGATCCGCTCGCGAATTAACTTGAGCCCCATAGATTCTCTGGTTTCGAGTATCTCCTGGTCAAATCCTCTCCCATTGTCTTCCACCACCACACTTATTGTGCTTTCAGTCAGATCCAATAAAAGCTTTACCTGGCTGGCCTGACTATGACGCACTGCGTTAGAGATCAGTTCCTGAACAGATCGAAATATGAGCACTTCGAGATATGATTCGAACCGTTGTTCACTCCCCAGGACATTCATCCGAATGTCAACGGCGGTTTGTTCCTTATACGAATCTATGTACCGTTTTAATGTCGGGACCAGACCAAGGTCATCCAACATCATCGGCCTTAATTCTACAATAAAATCGCGCACTTTTTGAAAAGTTGACGTGGCTGCAATTTTCAAATTTGCAAGTTCCTCACGAGCGCGAGCCTGGTCGACATCAAATAATCGCATTGCGATTTCGGTTTGCAGGATAAAATTGGATAACGCCTGCGCTGGGCCGTCATGCATTTGTGTGGATAAACGCTGGCGTTCCGCTTCCTGTGCTTGAATAATCATTTCAAGTTTTTCTGTTGTCGCTGAGCTGACTTTTCCAGAATTTTTTGAACCGCTTGTTTCACCTGCGATCAAATCTAATAGTTTTGTATTCAGCGAAATTATCTCATGTAAATGTTGTTTGTCGTTCTGCAGTTTATCCAATTGACCTCGCATGACATATAACCGTTGTTGCGACTCCAGGGCAGCATCGTAAGTGGCTCGAATATCAGGACGCGGCATTGTATCGATATTTGCCTGAACCTGCTGCAAATGAGCGGTAATTGTTCCGCTTCGTTGTACCAATTTTTCCACTTCCAACTGGCTCTGTTCGATCATCAATTCCACTTCTTCAAGCTCTTGTTTCAATTCAGCGATTTTTGCTTCTGTCGCATTTGCGAGAGCCTGCAATTGAGCGTTGGAAGACATCTCCACACTCTGTGTCATGTGCGTTTCTCCTCAAAATCAAAGTTCTCACGATCCAGACGCACCCATCCACGCCGCAAAGCATAAACGGCTGCCTGGGTCCGGTCTTCAACAGATAATTTTCTTAAAATCGAGGTTACATGATTTTTAACCGTTTGGTGACTGATCCCTAAAGTGTTGGCGATTTCTTTATTACTCATGCCTTGAGTAACATACAGGAGAACTTCCATTTCCCGCCCAGATAACGGATAAAAGGGCTCACCAGGATCACTATACGATCTTTGAATGCCTTCGATATAGGACTCCAGCCATTGTTCGATTTCATGTTGATTCAGGATCTGATCCCCGATAACAAAATTTCCCTCAGCGACATGACGAATTACTTTGGCCAAATTTTCTGGTGCAATATCCTTCGAACAATAAGCGGCAGCGCCTGCACGCATGGCATGTAACACCTGTTCGAGATCATCGTATGCAGTAACCAGGACAACCCTCGTCTGGATTTTTTCCTGAACTATTTGCCTTGTCACCTGTTGGCCATTCATTCCCGGCAAATTAACATCTAACAAAGCCACATCGGGTTTGGCTGTGCGAATTAATTCCAAAGCCGACATCCCTTCCGCTGCGCGTCCAACGACTACAATATCCTCCTCTAGCGAGAGTGAATCCACCAGACCTTGTTGGAAGATTGGATGGTCATCGACAACGACAACTGTAATTTTATCCATAGTTGAGTCGCTTTCGCTGCAAGTGAATCCTGCTCAGTATAGCATACCTGAATCGGTAGAAGCATGACTCATTCTTTGGTGCAACCTGCCTGCCAGCGATACAGGTGCATATTTTGTTCTCCAAACTCCTGGACGAATGTACCCGAGGTTACAAATACAGGTTCACCACAATCTGGCAGGTGTTCGTACCAGTCTGGAAAAGTCATCAAATACTTTGCGTTTTTTTCGTTGATGAATTCAATCAATTTCATCTCATCCCGGATATATGGGATTACTTCTGGGGAAATTAATCCCGCCAGATCGAGGATATCTCTTTCCCCGAAATATCCGAGCGCACCAATATCATGGGCTGCAATCAAACCCGTTAATTCGGTATTTTTTGAGATCCATTTCGCCATATCCACCATTTCACTCTCGATTATTGCCACGTCCTTGGCATAAGCGTTAGCCCCCAACAGCCAAATGCCAAATAATAATACCAGGGTGGAATAATGCCAGACTTTAGTTAATATCCGTCTGATAGAAGAATTAAACTCCGGCACGTACATACCGCGTATACCAAGTACAAAGAATACAGGCAAGATCGGTATCAGATAACGACCATGTTGATAAGTGACCGGCAATCTGATGGCATACATCAATATTGTCCCCAGAATCCATAAAAAACTCGCCAGAACAAAGACATTCTTCTCGCGTATTCCAGCAACCAGGGTGCGGATATATCCGGGCAGTATTAGCGCTCCTACACCGGCAATTGGTACCTGGATGAGCTGACTCAATCGATATATTATTGGTGATTCCAGAAGGATTTCATATTCTGCTTGTTTTGCGTAAAAGGTAGTAGGCCAGATTGTGCCGGCAGTCCATTGGTTAAATAGCAAATAGGGCAGAAAAATCAGGCTGAAACCTCCGAGATAGTGTAGAACTGAGTAAATCCGAATACGAATATTTCCGCCATTAAAGTATTGGATCATAACCAAGGGCCCCAATAATGTCAGTCCTTCAGGCCTGAACCAGATCAACAACCCGGTCAAAATACCCAATAATGCGGGTTTGACATTCATTACCTCAGGAATCAACAGCAAAAGGACAACAAGCAGGGCAAACCAGAGGGTTTCCATGCCGGAAATGGCTGCCCAAACGAATTGAAATGCAAATACCATGATCGCAGCACCATAAACTGGTAAAAAACTTTTTTGAGGAATAACCTGTTGTAAATAGTGATATGCAAAAATTCCCAGGAAACTCAGTGACAAGGCACCCAGGCAATATACCCAAAAGATTGGATGTAAGCGAAGTAAATAACCTGCAGATAGCATAAATGTCCAGGCAGGCGAAGTAGACCCTGCCGATATCTTCCCGGGGATATATACCCACTCACCAAATTGGACAAGGTTACGCGCATAGGTCTGGTGAATCCAGGCATCATCCAGAGGAAATCCCGGGCGGAAGGTGGCCAGGCTGAATAGATAATATCCACTGATGGAAAAAAGAACAGCGACCACAATAGCAATCAGAACCCGGTTAGTTTTCATTGATCAATTATGTGCATTAATTTGATAGACACGGATACGACCAACATAGAATATTAAATCCACACCTGGATGGCTGCCTAACTCAACCTCCAGTTCGGGAGTGCTGCGGTCGGGTTCCAGAATGAGATAACCGGCATCGAATTGCCTGGCTGCCTGCAATGCGGTATCCAGATCTCCATAGGGCAGCATAATTGCAGCATGGTTTGTTTTCAAGAAATATCCCGGCGGGTTATTCACTAAAACCGGTCGGGATTCCTTTGGGTTCTTCATCTTGATCATCGTGTCAATCACCAGATAACTGTGCCCTGCCGGATTTTCCCGGGACACCGCTTGGGGAGATATATGATTTGAAAAGATCACGACATTCAAAATCATTAATAATCCCATGAGGGTCGGTAAAAACATCCGGCGAGCACGCTCTGGCTGCCAATTTCGATATTTCACTCCCAAGGATAAAGCCTCATCAAATCCAGCCGGCACCATGGCCCACAATAATAATTGCACACCGCTACCTGAATGAAAAAAACTTCCCCGCACTCCCGGAAACGGCAAGAGAAGCGACATTACTCCAAACAGGCATAACCAGTACAATATACCAGCCTGGACAGCCAGTTTTTTTCGATAATGCCAGAGCCCAAGAAAAATAAAGGGGATCAAAATTATGCTGCCCTGGACTGCGATGACTGATTGGAGATTCTGGGTTAACGCCCAGGCACGGACACGCAAGATCTCTTGCAAACCACTCTCAATCCAGGTATCGAAAGATAATAAACTGGCTGGATAACTGAAGATTTCGTCGTATTTTGTCAACCATAACGCGGCCGAATTGCCCGGTGGAAATAAACTTCCGAAAACCGCAAGGTTTCTCCAATACCAGGGAAGGCAGACCAAAATATAACCGGTTCCCAATAATAAAGCTGCCAGGACAATCTGTTTGGGTTGACTGCCCTGCTTATACAGGCTCCAACCGATCACGCCAACCAGAATGATCAGCCAAAGAAATCCATCTGCCCGGGCCATATGCATTAAGCCGGTTAAGCTTCCTAAAATGATTAAACTCTTGAAAGAATAATCCTTCTTCTGGCGTAACAAAATGATAAAAATCAACCCTCCAAGAAGCATATATAGGGAAAAAGAATCTGTCACGGTGAAATAAGGTAGATAAAAACCGGATAATAAACCCAGGATACCTGCAACTAGAGCATGTCGCGGTTTATGATTCAATTCGTAGCTGAGGCAAGCGGTTAATGGCGGGATGGCAGCGGCAATAAATAAAAAAACAAAACGCGCGTTAATCAATTCCTCAGATCGTGCCGCATACATTCCCAAAGAGCCGACAAGTGCAGAGAGCGGCATCCAATAGGTGAATGCTGGCGCCGGCAATCCCGTGGGGCTGCCAAGATAATTCCAGATAAACGGCTCAAACCCTCCTTTCCCCAGAAAAATCTGGCGAGACATGACCAGGTAATAATCGGCATCCATGTAATCCGGTGCCGGCAGAACGACCAACGCAATTCCGAATGTAACCAGTCCCGCCAGATACAAACCAATCAGGTAGAGTAATTTCATGAACTGCCTGGAATTAATTTCGTCCAACCCGAGTTACACTCCCCCAATGGATAAACTCGATTGTACCCTGATCGCCCACCAGCGAATCCAATATAAACCGATGAGACAGATCAAAGGAACCGGGAAAAACATAATGGAATGCTGCAGTGGCTGTTCGCCTGGCACGAGCGTACTGAGGAACAAATACCAGAGACCGACCCCTAAGCCGGCCAGGATAATGATTGTTACCAACCGGGCATTTTTTCCCCACCTTCTCTCCAAATTCACAATCACGTAAACCAATGGGAAAAATAAGACGATAAAGTTTCCTGGATCTGTCTGAATACCAATCCACTGGGTTAACACCAGGGTCAGGCAGGCAGTCCAGATAAACCACTGCGTGTTCTTCCCGGCAACCTGTCGCCATTCGATCAATAAGATAATGGTCAGGATGATCGTCAATCCCCACCCTAACTGGCGGCCTATCCCGGGCATCCATTCATATAATACTGCGGTGACTGTCCCGGGCGGGTTGTAACCGGGATATCTGGTCACCTCATATATATTTTGGAGAATCCAATCCGGGATCAAAGCTATCCCGGCCATCGTTAACACGATCACGGTGCCATACGACCAGGCCAATAATTTCCATCTGCGGGTCGATACTGCCCAAATAGTGATAAAAATCCACAAGATAAAAACCACCTGCGGCTTGATCGTTGCCAGTCCCAACAATACGCCTGCCATTTCATCTTTGTTTTGCATGATGGCCCACAACGACAGAGTCACCAGCAACCCTACCAGGATTACGGCATTTCCATTGATCAAAGCCCTGATTGCGTGGTACCAGGTTAATGAAAATAAGAAATAAACAAATAACACTACCAATCCGGGCCGCCAACGGGTCATGATGATACTGATGGTAGCGAGAAGAAGCAGCCCGGTTTCAAGGGCGGTCATCCATATAGTCCTGGCCCAGACATAATCTCGGATCAATGCAAATGGGAGAAATATCAGTGAAGAATATATTGGGTAAGCAACCCTTAACTCGTGTTCACCCTCTAATGCTGGTCGACCGTATGCAATCGTTTGAATGCGCAAAGCCACGGTATCTGTATAGGGACTCCTCCCGGTAAAGATTAATTCTTGGGTACCCACCCAATGGACAAGAAAATCATTCCCCCCAGGGTTATTCGAGCTGAAAAAATAATTAACCCAGGTTAATCCGACCAATACCGCTACAGTAACCGCGATTACAAATATTATCCCTACCGGCGATCTGCTTGATGATCTCAAACTCTACTCCCTGGTTCTGAAAAGAAATCGATCATACGGATTCGATAAAATCAGCGAAAAACCTGGTATGTCGCAGTATATATCACCGCAGTTTGATCCTGATACACAACTTTCCAACCATCTTCAATGTTCAATTGGTTTGCCAGCGAAGAATTGACCGGGATAAGCACCCAGCTAACCTCATATTCAGTTAAAACATCCTGCCAGCCTTCTTGCAGGGTAATCACCGTTTCGTATTGGCGTGTAAGAGATTCTCCGTAAAAATCCGTCTGACCATCAATAAATACCAGCATTTCCGGCCAGGTACGGTAAAGCAAATACCCACCCCAGGGAAAGTGATTGAACACATTCCCTCTCTGCGGATTGCTCTCCAGCCATCCCACGGCCTGCACCGGGAATATGTCCTCAGAAAACTGATTCCGGTCCTTCAGAGATGCTGGTTGCAACCAGCTTGCCAATCCCAAAACAATGATCGCAGCCCAGGTAAGCATAGATCCTTTGAGCTGGTTTTGAATAAATCCAAACGTGTCAATCAGCGCAAGTGGTTTTTTAGGTGAATACTCCTGGAGTAGATGGTCGAAAGCAGGAACGATCAGTGGTGTACTGGCGAGCACAAACAAAGGTATATTCCGGGTGCTATACAATGCCATTGCCAACCAACCTGCAGAAGTCAGTAACACCGCGAACGGTTTTTTGTGTTTCGTTATCCCTAGGAGAATAACCAGAAATACGATCAAGAATAAAAATGGCCAGGTGCTGGAATCGTGAAAATTCGGAGATTGATATTCGGCAGTGTGACTGACCAGATATCGATTACGCACATAACCAATACTTGTCTCCCAGATTTTCCATCCAGCCGGATTCAATATCGTAACGAATATGGCACTGACCAGGCCAGCTAAAATTTGTTTCCCCGATGAAATCAACACTTTCCTTTCATCGGGATGCTCCTCGAAAAACAATGCAAGCATTTGTCCGGTCAGGTACAACATCATGGTCAACAAGCCCGCGATAAATGCCCCATGGAAATTGACCCAAAATACCATTATCACCGGAAAAATCCACCAGCGATTGGATTTCCTCAGGCGAACTTTTTCAAGTTCCACCATCCAGAAACAAAAGAACAACAAGGTAAACAAATGTGGACGGGTCAGCCAATGCAAGCTGGAAGTCAGTGCGCCTAATAAGACGATAACCACTATACTGAAAGCACGCGCACCACTCAGCTCTCCCAAAACAAACATATTTCGGTAGCTCCACCCCAGCACCAGAGCAGATAACCATACCACTCCACTCAGTCCCATCCAGCGATGTGAGCCCGCAAACATCACCTGTGCCAGCCACTCATGTGGGGTGACAGGATCCCCGGTTTTCGTGTGGGAGAATATATCCAGGGTGGGAATTTTTCTGTTTTCAAGGATGTACTCACCAATGGTCAGGTGGCGACCGAGATCTCCATCGACATTCATCATCCTTGGACCCAGGTAAAAAGCTCCTATGAAAATGAGCAGAAAAACGAAATCTTTCGCATCTGGTAAAAGTTTTGACAGAACCCTTTCAGCGTTTTGGTAATTCATTTTTGAATTCCCAGGTTCATTTCAAGGGGTCGTATTGGGCGAGTGAGATTGTAGAATATTTGATAATCGCCAATCTTGTGTTCCTTCCAAAGCAAACCAGATTCTAAAAATTGCTGGCGTAAATAATTATCCAATGGGGCATGGTTGGTGGTGATATAAGCGATCTTATCCGCCCCGGCAACCAGCTCTTCATAAGGTAAATAGCGATGATCACGAGGCGTGTAACGGAAATCCTGATGGTAGGGTAATGCAGGGATGTACACCAGCTGCTCCTGGCTTAAAAAAGCCAATGGATACGATACCCAATAATTACTATACCCATAATGGAGCTGCTCTGCTGATAAAAATTGGATCAATTGTTGATCGTATTGATGATTTATGCGAGTTACGGCATCAAACTGCGTGGTCAGACCTGTTTTTTGGAGATATACACTTTCGACACTCCCATACAAATGATAGCCGGCGAGCATTAAGGGCAGGATCCAGAGCAGGGGCCGCCACCTTTCTGCCAGATGAAGGATGAATAGCGCACCGATAATAGTCAATGGAACTAACATGGGTAGAAAATATCGACCGGATGGATCTGCCCCGAAAGGGGTGAGGATGAAACCAAAAAGATTTATAGCCAGGACTATATGTAGCAAGGTAGACCTTTCAGTCAGAACTTTTAATCTCCGGTTGCGCGGCTTAATGGCGTTGAGAACTGCACCAATCCAGAAATAGATAATCAAAGGGATAACCGGTAGTAAGATCCAGCGAATTTCCCAGGGAGGGCGAATACCCATAATCACCGGCACACCCAATAATAAGAATGAGAGCAGATAACCCGGGATACGGAATAGTAAGGGAGTGCTGGTTA
>JAGUYX010000194.1 GCA_020061145.1 Anaerolineales bacterium
CTGGGGGAGTATATCGGGCGGTTGTATGAGGAAGCCAAAGGACGCCCTTTATATGTGGTCCGTGAAGCACCTGAATCAGAACATTCAGAACATCAAAAAAACTCAGAAGGAGCGCAATAACCCAACATGATTGATTTATCTATACTAAGCGACCGGCGTGAGCGGGCGGTCAAACGGGCACGCGAGCAGGGTATTATCATTCCGACTTTCCAACAGATGAAAGACCCTAATCGAATTCCCGAAACGATCAAATCCAGGTTAGCAGGCATTGGATTATGGGATGTTAATCCTGTCAACCTGTTTCGGATTACCTGGAAAAATGCAGCCGTCCCTACAGGTGGAGGGTACGGAAAAGTCAACTACCTGGAGTTTCCTACCAGCCTGACCGGCACAAAAGCCCGCATTATTGCCCTGGTTGGCAAGTGGTTTCCCACAGGTGCGCACAAAGTAGGCGCAGCTTTTGGCTGTCTGGTGCCCAGATTGGTAACCGGTCAATTTGATCCCACCAGTCAGAAAGCAGTCTGGCCTTCGACGGGCAACTATTGCCGTGGTGGAGCTTATGATTCAGCTTTACTGGCCTGCGAATCAATTGCCATTCTTCCGGAAGGGATGAGCAAAGAGCGCTTTGAATGGCTGGCAAAAATCGCCGGCGAAGTGATCAGGACCCCCGGCAGCGAGTCAAATGTAAAGGAAATTTTTGATAAGTGCTGGGAACTGCGCAGGTCCGGCCAGGACTTAATGATCTTCAACCAATTCGATGAATTTGGTAATTACCTGTGGCATTACGAAGTCACGGGACATGCCATGGAAGAAGTCCTTACCTATATCATGGGACCCAACGATCGTTATCGTGGCATGGCTTCTGCGACCGGCTCGGCTGGCACCATTGCCAGTGGGGATTACATGAAACAGATTTTCCCGGACAGCAAAATTGCTGCCAGTGAAGCCTTACAATGCCCCACATTGCTGGAGAATGGTTTTGGCGCTCACCGCATCGAGGGAATCGGCGATAAACATGTGCCCTGGATTCATAATGTCAAAAATACCGATCTGGTTGTGGCGATCGATGACGAAGCCGTGGTGAACGTTTCGCGACTGTTCAACGAACCGGCCGGACAGGCATACCTGGCGAAAATGGGAGTGCCTCAGGAGCTCGTGTCGAATTTGGATTTGCTGGGATTTTCCGGGATATCCAATGTATTAACCGCCATCAAAATGGCGAAATACTACGAGATGGATGAGAATGATATCGTCCTTACCGTATTGACCGATTCGATGGAACTTTATCAGAGCCGGTTACATGAAATGCATGAGGAATTCGGGGCTTACCAGGAAACCCACGCTGCTGCCGATTATGCCCGCTTCTTGATCGGCCAATCCACGGATAATATGCTCGAATTACGTTATACCGACCGCCGACGGGTGCACAACCTTAAGTATTTTACCTGGGTGGAGCAACAGGGAAAAACTTACGAGGAAATACTCGATCAATGGTACAAACCTGATTATTGGACTTCCGTTCAACAGCTCACCCCACACATCGACGAGTTGATCAATGAATTTAACGCCGATGTGGGTTTGATCTGATCCACACGGAAAGAATGGCGGTTTCCTTAATCTTGGTGATTTATCCACGTAAGGAAACCGCCGTTTTGTTTCAAAGCGCTCAGTGCTACAATAACGCTATATGCCTGTCCAACCAAATTCATTGATCCTGGTAGCAATCATGAACAACGAGCGGGATCTGGAAATCGCCCGGCTTTTGGGTTGGTATCGCATCCCCTTAAAATCAGCCCCAAAAGTCGTTCAGGTTGATTATCTGGCTTTCTACCAGACTTCTGCTTTCGCAGATAAGCGCTGGTGCATTGAATGGATTGCACCGGTGCGTGGGCATGAATTGCTTTCCAGGGCAGAATTGATTGGCGATCAGCCTGATCATCCTCGCGCCAGGGATCTGTACTATAAAATTCAACTTGGCCCATTGGAACAACTCCCTGCAGCGATTCCCGCAGCCAAATGGCGGCGCCTGACCTTTCTTTATACCACCGGCGAGTATCTCCTGCAGGCTCGGAATATAAACGACCTGGTCGTCCAATCCGAAGAGCGAAAAACACTCTGGCAGGCCTTGCGGGAGCGTCAATCCACGAGTGGACTGTATAATGAGCCAGACCTGCCAGATTTTGATCTGGATCCGTTGTTGATTAATATGTTGCTTGGTCTGGACGGCTTCTCCGATCCGCTCCAAAATTCTTAATCCTGGCTCCATGCTCAGATTTTTCCAAGGGAATAGAACCAATGACAATATTAATAAAGAGTGGCACGCTCATTACGGCGGAGGAAACGAAAGTCGCGGATATTTTGATCGAAGACGAAAAGATCCTGGCTGTAGGCGCCGATCTGGAAGTTGAAGCCCAGCAAGTTTACGACGCTTCAGGATTGCTCGTGATGCCGGGTGGGATAGACCCTCACGTTCATCTCGACCTGCCCATGTTCGGAACTGTGTCTTCCGATGATCATTACACCGGTCAAAAAGCGGCAGCCTTTGGCGGCACCACTACGGTATTGGATTTTGTGCCCCAAGACCTGCCCACTCTGCGTGAAAATATAACCACCTGGCGACAAAAAGCCGATCCCAGAGCTGCGGTGGATTATGGATTGCACATGAACATCACCCGCCTGACTTCGGAGATTAAACAAGAGATCCCGGAGCTGGTTAAGGAGGGGATAACCAGCGTAAAGGTATTTATGGCATATAACGGGCGGTTACGCCTGATGGATGGCGAAATCTTCGAGGTGATGCGCATAGCCAAAAACCATGGGTTATTAACCATGCTCCATGCCGAGAATGGGGACGTGATCGATATCCTGGTGGCGGAGGCGCTCGCCAGTGGAAAAACCTCGCCTGAATGGCATGCGCGCACTCGTCCGGCAGAAGGAGCAGTCGAAGCCGTATTACGAGGCGCAGCGCTTGCTATGCAGGCTGGCGGGGCGCCATTGTATATCGTCCATATGAACGCTGCGGGAGAAGTTGACCAGTTGAAGTACGTACGTCAAAAAGGGTACCCTGTGATGGGAGAAACCTGCCCGCAATACCTGTTCTTTACTGAGGAACATCTAAAACGTGAAGATGGAGCAAAGTGGGTCTGTTCTCCCCCGATGCGGCAGGTCTCCGATAATATGCGCCTTTGGGAAGGATTAGCTGATGGCACTATTCAGACCATTGGCACCGATCATTGCCCTTTCTTTTACAATGGCGAACAGGCGATTATGTATGAAGGTAAGTGGGTGAAAATTCCTGGCAAAGAACTTGGCAGAGATGATTTCACCAAAATTCCGAACGGATTACCCGGAATCCAGGATCGATTACCGGTAATGTGGACCAATGCTGTTCACAATGGATATTTGACTGCCAACCAGTTCGTGGCCCTTACCTCTACCAATCCTGCCAGGATATTCGGGCTATACCCAAAAAAAGGGAGCCTGTTACCCGGGGCAGACGCAGATATCCAGATCTGGGATCCGAAGCGGGAAGTGGAATACGGCGTAGCCTTATCACATCAGCGCACGGATTACAACTTGTATGAAGGCTGGCATTTAGTAGGGTATCCAATTACAGTTTATTTACGGGGAAAGCAGATTGTCCACGAGGGGGAATGGAAAGGTCAAGCGGGTCAGGGGAAGTACCAATATCGGGAACCCTATGCGCAAATCCTATAATCAGATGTCTCCCCCAATAAAACGAGGATGATTGTTTTTCTACCGACCCTGGCCTGCCTTTTTATTGCAGGGATTAACCTGGTTTTATTCCGGGTGAAATCCTGGAATAAATATCAAGGTGGGATCAATATTTTCCTGAGTATCAGTTTATTCCTGGTCGTCCTGGCATTCTGGAACCGACTACCGGCAAGCGCCAGAATGACTGCCTGGGAAATTCCTGGTTTGTCGGTAAATATCCCTGCTTACTTCCTGGATGAAATAAGCTGGGTTCTCGCGGCTGCAATCAGTTTATTACTGGTGTTTTATTTGCTTACGGAGAGAAAAGAGCACTCCGCATTTTCCCTTAAACCCTCTTTGTTTGGTTTTTTGCTGTGCGGCGCTGGATTTATGGTTGTCTTCTCCGAGAATGTATTGGGATTTGTCATTGGCTGGGCATATCTGGATACCATGTTGTTTCTATACGAGATCCTGTTTGTCCGTCAGGGTACAAATCCGTCGAGTAAAATCACCCGGTTGGGGTTGCGCCTGGGGAGTATCTTAATCCTGCTGGTGATGGCATCACTGAGCGAGGAATTTGGACTGGGGGTGAATTTGAGCCAGCTAAGTGAAGCGCAATTCATTCTGGTTTTACTGGCGGTAGGACTACGCCTGGTCAGTGTGTTTTCACTTTTTCAACCAGAGCTTCTGGAGTTCCCGGCATATGAGTTGACCTTTCTTACCGGGATTCAGATTATTGCCGGAAATATATTGCTGGCGCGGATAACCAGCGAGATCAATCCGATATTGGAAAACGTCATACTACTGTTGGTTTTTCTGTTAGGGAGTCTGGGAATCCTGGATTGGTTGGCAGCGAAGCGCAACGAGATTTTTGGCGTATGGTGGATGAGTATGATTGGCCTGATCTCTCTGGCGTATGCCACCGGGATGCATCCAGAAGTTGTCATCTCCTGGAGTCTGGCTGCAAGTATCGGTGGAATTGCAATGTATTGGGTAAATGTTTTGCCCACAAATCGCCGTTTGATCATTTTGTTGCTGGCTGTCCTGTTATCCGGTATACCGTTTTCTCCCCTGTGGGCTGCCACCCGATTTTATTCTGGCGCGAACTTGTTAACCTTGCTTTTCATGTTGCCACATATTGGATTAATGGCGGGTCCAATGGCGCGTTGGAAATTTATCCCTTTGAGTGATCAACGAGGGGAACCACTCTTGAAATTCTTCAATGTGATCCGTATTGTGGTACTGTTCGGACTGTATGGTTGGATTAGCTTGCTATTGACTACCCAGCGGGGATGGGAAGGTAATTTGTGGTCTGGTTGGATTTTGATTATTAGCGCCGGGATACTGGTTTTCTTAGTCTTACCTCGGATTCCTGAAATATCATTCCGCTGGCAGACTCCTTTACATGTAATTATCACTTTTAGCTGGTTCCATGCGCTCATCCGGCAGGTTTATTTGCTGTTACGCCAACCTGTCAGGATAATCAGCGACCTGCTGGAAGGAGAAAGTGGCACTCTC
This sequence comes from Anaerolineales bacterium, assembly GCA_020061145.1. Lineage (GTDB taxonomy): Bacteria > Chloroflexota > Anaerolineae > Anaerolineales > DRKV01 > JAGUYX01. Next base: position 5,233 of record JAGUYX010000194.1, read on the forward strand.
TGGGCTTTATTGTTCCTGGTGATTTTTATTTCATTGGTCTACACCATAAGCGTTTGAAGTGATGATTAATTTTGAAAATTTAAGCTTCTTTGCAGTAATTTTGCTTTCTATCACCAGTACGATGATGATCATCAGCCGTAACTGGCGGTTTATTATCGCTTTGCTTGCCATTCAATATTTAGGTGTATTCAGTCTGGTTGCGATAAGTTGGCCGATAGAGATGGCAATGGTCAAGCTGATTACTGGCTGGATCATTGGAACGGTAGTGGGGCTTATCCATACTACCTCAGAAGAAGGGAGGCTGGAAACCGGCGAATTCTGGCCAGCCGGACAATCATTCAAGCTGTTCTTTATATTATTGATTTTGATTACTGTATGGTCGCTTGCTTCCCGTGTGGAAGAATGGGTAATCTTTGCCACCCGAAACCAGATCACAGGTAGCCTGATCTTAATGGCATTGGGTTTATTACAGGTTAGCCTGGTTACCCGACCTTTTCCGGTGATTTTAGGTTTGTTCACATTTTTGTCCGGCTTCGAAATTCTGTATTCGACTGTCGAAAGTTCGTTATTAATTGCCGGATTATTGGCCGGCATGAATCTGGCTTTGGCTTTAGCCGGCTCATATTTGATCATCACGCCCATTACACCAGAGAATAGCAGATGAGCGCGCCCCTGATCTGGATGATTTTCCCTGGTTTTATCGCGGTAGTTTTGTTGTTTGCCAGCCGCTGGCATAAAATCACAACCCTGGTTGGTTCGCTTATCTCAGGGTTTTTGTTTGGCCTGGCAATTCTTTTACCGATCGTTCAGGAAATTAACCTTGGTTCACTGAGCTTCCAAATTAACGATACTTTATTGATTTTTGGACGCCAGGTTATCGTTCAGCAGCAGGATCTGGCGTTATTGGCCATTTTATATTTCGGGATGACACTGTGGATCTCGGGGAATTTTCTGGCAGGAGCGCCAACAATTTTTCCGGCAATGGCTTTGGGGATTGCTGCTTTGCTGGTTGCGGCCATATCCGTGCAACCCTTTTTATATGCGGCAGTATTTATCGAACTGGTAGCTTTAGGGAGCATTCCCTTGTTATCTCAGGGAATGGACGCCAGGATCGGAGTGCTGCGGTTATTGACGTTTTATACCCTGGGAATGCCAGCGATCCTCTTTGTGGGGTGGATGCTCACTGAATCGGGTGTATCCACACCGGGGTCTACTCAACTTTCTCAGGTAACCCTGCTGGTTCTCACCGGGTTTATGTTTTTCCTGGCAGTTTTTCCGGTACATAGCTGGGTACCGATCATCCTGGAGAAATCCCCCGCTTATAATGCTGCCTTCGTGGTCTTCTGGTTGTTACTCACCGCACTGTTCTTTGGTCATGGGTTGTTGGTTAGACTGGATTGGCTGGCCAATACACCCGTTCTATGGGAAGTGTTGAAAGTTACCGGATTGTTCCTGGTGGTGGTGAATGGATTATTCTTATACTTTCAGACAAACTTAAAGCGCATCCTCGCTTTTGCGATTCTTTCTGAAATCGGATTTATCGTGCTCGCGTTAAGTCAATTGCCGGTTGCCGGTAGCCAGCTCTTTTATGCACTCATCGCTCAATATGTTATGCCGGTTGCGTTATGGTCATTTTCGCTGGCAAATTTATCCAACCAGTTTCTATGGTTTTCAACCACAGAATCGTTAACCTTATCCCGTCCTTCCCCATGGCTTATCCATGGAATTGCCCTGAGCCAGTTTTGTATCCTGGGTTTGCCCTTATTACCCCTGTTTCCGCTAAAAATTGCCGTATTGGATAATCTTCGGGGGGAGTCAGCCATTTTCTTTTTCTGGCTGGCGGTCGGTATTGGTGGCTCATTGGTCGCTGCACTGAGAACTTTATACTCGCTTCTGCGATTAACCCCTGGCGAAAAGACTGCCGATCCTAAATCGATCTGGGTAAAGATCCCAATTATCAGCAGCACATTGATATTATTCCTTCTCGGCATATTGCCGGGGGTTATTATTTCTATCTTCCTCCGCCTGGTCGCATGAGCCAGCGAGTGGCATGCTATAATTTTCCAATTATTCGTTAGCTGCCTGTAAAGTTTACGGCGGATATCATCATCCGAAAAGAGGAGTCGGTTCTATGGAACTTGACCAGATCATCAAAAAATTAGATTGGTTGGACGATGAACGGCGCAAAGATAAAACTTTCATCGCCGCGCTTCAAGATCGCATCCAGGCTTATGAAACTAACCTCGACTCGGCCCACCAGCAGGTTAAATCGTTGAATTCTGAAGTGGCGCGTCTTACGACCGTGCTCAAGAAAATGGACCAGTATGATGAATCATTGCTCCAGCTAAAAGTAGAAGCGAAACGGCGCGATGATGAGCTTGAAAAGCAGCTCAGGAAAAGCATTGAAGAGGCTGAAAAAGTCCATCGGGTTGAAATTCGCGGTCTGGATTCCGTAATAGCCGAATTACGACAGAGCCTGGAGGTGATTCCCGAATTGAAACGCGGGCTGCAAACCCGGATCGACCAGGAAATCCGCCTGGACCGAGAAATTAGTGAAATTCGTCAAAAAATCGATGAGACGCAGCGAAGCATGGAGGAATATACACGCTCATTTCGTTTGTCAGACGAGAGTCGCCGTCAGGATACCAAGCGGATTAACGACGCGTTAGGAGAATTGACTGCTTTGCGAAAACGCGTCGATGAACAAAAAGCCCAGATTGAAATGCAAAGTAACTCCATTCGCAAAGCCGAAACGCGCATGGCGGATTTACTGGCAGTGGAGACGGAACGTAAGGAAGCCCAAAATGTTTTCATCGAGCAACAGACCTTGTGGCAGGTGGAGCGCGATCGCGCCTGGAAAGAGTGGGCGGCTCGCTTTGGCTCCATAGAAAAACAGTCCGCCGATGTCGAAAGTCAATTACAGGCAATGGAAAGCACCCATCAAATGGTCAAACGCAGTCAGGAGACGCTAAATAATCTGTCGGAACGGATTGAAAGGCGAATTAACGAAATCACAGAAATTCAGCGTCTCGGAGAAGAGCGGTTTCGCCAGGAATGGGTCACCTTTAAAGCTGACGATCAAAAACGCTGGACAAATTACACCCTCAGTCAGGATGAACAACGTTCTGAGCTGGTACGGCAAAATGAACGCTTGCTGGAACGTGTGACCACGCTGGAAGATTTGATTCAAGATAACCAGGATTTGCTGCGTCAGGTGAATGAACAAACGGAAAAAAGGCTACAATCCTTGTTGGCTTTGGTGCATGAGTGGGTCACCGCCTACGAACGGGCAGTTGGACACCTGAAATAACGAGAATTTTATGCGAGTCATCGGTACCGCGGGTCATGTAGACCACGGCAAATCTACCCTGGTGAAGGCATTAACCGGAACACACCCCGACCGTTTGAAAGAAGAACGGGAACGGGAGATGACTATTGACCTGGGGTTTGCCTGGCTAACCTTGCCAAATGGGGAAGAAGTTGGGATTATTGATGTGCCCGGTCACCGTGATTTCATCGAAAATATGCTTGCAGGTGTGGCGGGAATCGACGCGGTTTTATTTGTAATTGCCGCAGACGAAGGGGTAATGCCGCAAACCCGGGAACATCTGGCTATTCTCGATTTACTGTCCATCGGAGGTGGATTAATCGTCCTGACCAAGATTGACATGGTCGACGATCCGGAATGGCTGAGTTTGGTAGAAGATGAGATTCGCCAGGTCACCCGGGAGACAATTTTAGCCAATGCTCCCATAATCCGGGTATCAGCCAGGAGCGGGGAGGGTATTCCTGTACTGCTGAATGAACTCGCTGCCCTTTTGGAACCACGACCACCAAGATTGGATCTCGGTCGGCCGCGCCTGCCTGTTGATCGCGTTTTTACCATTGCTGGTTTCGGAACCGTGGTTACGGGGACTCTGGTTGATGGCCAATTGAAGGTTGGTGAAGAAATCGAAATTCTGCCGACAGGGATTAAAAGTCGCATCCGGGGATTGCAAACGCACAAACAAAAGGAAACTGCAGCAGTACCCGGGAGCCGAACAGCAGTGAATATCACCGGAGTGGATGTAACACGCATCCAACGAGGTGATGTGATTACGCATCCAGGTGATTATCAGTCCACCCGGCGGATGGACGTATCTTTCAGATTATTGGCTGATGCCAGCAGCGATTTGATTCACAATATGGATGTTAAATTTTTTATTGGTGCATCAGAGATGATGGCGCGGGTAAGGTTGTTAGGGGTCGAGCAACTTCGCCCCGGCGAATCCGGCTGGGTGCAATTGGAATTACGTGACCCGGTAGTCTGTATGCGTGGGGATCGATATATTCTTCGCCGTCCATCACCGCCAGAAACGCTTGGGGGTGGGGTAGTGATCGATCCATTTCCAAAAGGAAGGCATAAGCGTTTTCGCCAGGCAGTAATTAACCAATTGGCATCTCTGGCTGGAGGGGCTCCTGAAGATGTCTTCGAACAGGCTTTGCTTACCGGTGGAATTTCTCCCTTAAATCAGGTTTTCCAGAGATCCCATCTTGAACCTGAGGTTGCTGAGGCAGCCAGTCGCTACCTGCACACCTCAGGAAAGTTGATCGTATTGGATGGGGAACTGGGCGAGGCGGACAATCGGAACGAACAGCTGGTTCTACATCAAACTTATTGGGAAAATATATGCAGCCAGATACAGGATATTATTCGACAATATCACCATTCTTACCCTTTGCGGAGTGGGATGCCTCGAGAGGAATTAAAAAGCAAAATTAAGCTGCCAACCCGTCCATTTAATGCAATATTGCGCAGAGTGATTGGTGATCGTACTGTGGTGGATCGGAATGGTAACCTGGCTCTACCGGATCATCGAGTTCACTTTTCCGCCGCGCAACAAAAACAGGTGGATCAACTTTTGGCACAATTTTCTAAATCGCCTTATACGCCACCCTCGGTAAAAGATTGTATCCTGATGGTGGGTGAAGAACTGTATAAATCTTTACTGGAATCTGAGGTGTTTGTCCAGGTGTCACCAGAGGTGGTTTTCTTGACCTCGACTTATCAGGAGATGCGTGAGTTAACGATCCGTTTATTGAGAAAAGAAGGGAAAGTTACGGTTGCGCAGGTACGCGATCTGTTTGACACCAGTCGAAAATATGCGCTGGCTTTTATGGAACATTGCGATAATATGGGGATTACCGTGCGGGATGGAGACTACCGGAAATTACGATCCCGGTATACAGAGTGATAACAGAGAGGTGAGGAGCGAATGCATAATCTTAACAAGCAGTCCGCATCGGAAAAATCAAATCCAATAATTACCATGTTGTGGATGATAGGCCTCGTTTTAGGTGCGCTGATCGGTTGGTGGTTTTTCGTTCGATTACAACACAAAATGAAAGATCAGGCGCAGAAAATAAACCTGGGAAAGTTACGGCAAGAAATTGAAATTTCTCCAGAAGAGCCGGCCAGTCAACCCGCGATAGATCATGGAACGCCGGAACAAGTTATGGCTCCAGGTGGAAATATCCAGGCGGTAAAGGAATTGGTCGAGAATAAGACGGCTAAAAAGGACCGTTTAGAGGATATCACGGGGATAGGACCCGTTTATGCCCGCAAGTTACGTGCGATGGGTGTGAACACTTTTGCCGATCTGGCAATTGCCAATAAAGAAAAATTACAGGAGATCGTCTCACCTCGGGCTAGGGGGTTGATCGATGTTGACGATTGGATCCGGCAGGCAAAAGAAATCGTCGCGCGTTAATCCGCAATATAAACCCATTCGCCGGCCACCATGGTTCTGGTAGGGAGAAGATCATATATTCCATCTACTGGGATTTTGAAGGGATCCTGATCGAGAACGATCAGGTCTGCTGTGCTGCCCGAAACCAGGCAGCCAGCATTCTTTTCCCACCCTGCAATCTGCGCCGGCAGGCGTGTGTAGGCCATTAAGGCCTGGTTCAAAGTCAGGCACTGCTCTGGATACCAGCCCTCGCTTTCTCCCACAGCCCGGCGGGTGAGCGCGGCATGTATCCCCCAGAAGGGGTTGGGTGAGTCAACCGGAGCATCAGAACCAAATATTAACACCGCACCTGCCTGCAACTGGTCTCGCCAGGCATAGGCGCCAACAGACCGGGCTCCCCAATAGCGATCCGCCATTTTTCGATCGGAAATGGCATGAATAGGCTGCATCGACGCGACCAGCCCAGACAAACCCAGCCTGTGTTTATCAGCAGGATTCAAACATTGCACGTGTTCGATGCGATGCTTCTTCGGGGGAATGCCAAGAAATTTCTCAAATTCGCGTAATTGCATAAAAGCATTGATCACTTCATGGTTCGCCCGGTCGCCAATGGCGTGTACCGCCAGGCTCAACCCGCCACGGATTGCTTTTTGGCCGATCTCAACCAGCGATTCCTGATCCAGCAGCAAATATCCCGTATTTGTCGGTTCTCCTGCATAAGGTTGAAACATGGCTGCGGTGCGTGGGCCAAGAGCGCCATCCGCGAATGCCTTGATGGAACCAATGCGTAACCAATCATCGCCTTCCCCTGTGGTGATGCCCTGGCTTATTGCTTCATCGAGTTTTTCCACCGGAATGCTTTTTAATACCCTTAACTGCAAACGACCCTGGGCATACAGTCCGCGCAAAGCTGTCAGGCAGTTCTGCCCGTCGAAATCGTGTACCCCGGTAATTCCCAAACGCCATAATGCCTTTTGTGCCTGGTCCACAGCCTCAGTAATCTGGTAAGTATCGGGAACCGGTATTTTTCGGCTGACTAATTCCATTGCCGATTCAAACAGTATGCCGGTTGGAAATCCATCCTTATCCCGTTGAATTCCACCCCCTTCCGGATCTGGCGTCTCCCGGTTTATACCTGCAATCGCTAAGGCGCGGCTGTTGGCCCAGCCTGCATGCAGTGATTTCGCGGTTAAATATACCGGGTGTCCCTCGCTGATTTGATCCAGGTCGGCAGCATGAGGAAACACTCCTCCCCAATCATTCTGGTTCCATCCATGACCCAGCACCCAGGCTTTCGGCGGGAGCTCACGTGCGCGGTTGTGAACTCGTTCAAGACATAACGCCAGGGTTGGCACTTCGCAATCGACTTTTAATCGATTAAATGCGAATTTTTCCAGGTGAATATGGGCATCTGTCAGGCCAGGCAGAATGATATTTCCCTGCAAGTTTTCGATCTGCAGACCCTTTGTTTGGCTGATAACCGAATCAATATCTGGATTCAGCGCAACTACCAGACCATCTTTAATCCAGATGGATGAAGCAACTGGAACATTATCATCCAGCGTGTATATCCTGGCATTGGTCAATAACAAATTGTTTGAACTCTGGGAATTCAATTAATCACCCAAAATACGATTAACCAGATTGTCAAGCTCTTCTTCAGAATAATAATGGATTGTGATCGATCCGCCCTTTTTTCCATGATAAAGGCGCACCCGGGTTCCCAGATGATTGCGAAGTCGATCTTCGATAGCATGGATTTGGGGATTCATATAGCTGGATTTTTGTCTGGCTGGTTTTTGACCCTGGTATTTCCGCACCAGCTCTTCGGTCTGGCGTACATTGAGCGATCGTTCGAGAATAATCTTAAAAACTGCAGTTTGTGCCTGAGGTGTGGGTAACGCCAGCAAGGCGCGTGCATGACCCTCGCTGATGTGATCATTCAATAATTCCTGCTGAATGGTTTCCGGTAGTTTAAGTAACCTCAGGGTGTTGCTGATGGCAGTACGGCTTTTACCTACTCTGGATGCGATGTTTTCATGGGATAGCTGGAAATCTTCAGCCAGCTGGCGGTAAGCCTCTGCTGCCTCCAGGGGATTCAGGTCGGCACGCTGCACATTTTCGATCAATGCCAGTTCGAGGTGCTCCTGATCGGTTGCTTCTCGCACCAGGCAGGGAACTCGTTCCAGGCCAGCTAACCGGGCCGCCTGCAGCCGGCGTTCACCGGCAATGAGGGTATAAGTGTCTGCTTCATCTCCCCGGCGTAAAATCAGCGGTTGAAGGATGCCGTGTTCTTTAATCGAGGTTGCCAGTTCTGCCAGTTCGGCAGGATCGAAGCGTGAACGTGGCTGGCGCGGATTTGGGTGGATCTGATCCAAAGGAATTTCGAGTATGCTGCCCAGGGCACGGCTGTCTGCAGCGGCAGGAATCAACGCATCTAGTCCTCTTCCCAATCCAGGTCGCTTCTTTTGCATCTTGACTCCTAAACCACCGGAACTCTTACGCCGTCGCTCTCCAAAATCTCACGCGCCAGGGCTGCATAGGCTTCTGCCCCCGGTGTGCCGGGAGCATAATTGCTGATCGGCATGCCATAGGAGGGCGCTTCCGCCAGCCGGATACTGCGTGGAATCAGCGCTTCGAATACTTTGCCAGGGAAATGTTTGCGAACTTCAGCCACGACATCGGTGGCGAGGTTTGTTCGCCCGTCATACATCGTCATTAACACGCCTCGGATTTTCAATCCTGGGTAGACTGCAGAGCGAATTCGATCGATGGTCTGCGTAAGTTGTCCCAATCCTTCGAGGGGTAAATACTCACATTGGACCGGGATGATCATCCCATCTTTACAGGCGACGAGTCCATTGAGGGTTAATAAACCGAGCGAAGGTGGGCAATCAATCAGGATATAGTCGTATTTATCGGCGACCGGTTCGATAGCCTGCCTTAAGCGATATTCACGCGCCAGTTCACCCACCAGCTCAACTTCGGCTCCAGCAAGCGCCGGCGAAGAAGGCAGCAGCGATAATTTCAACCGCGGGTTGTGGAGTATGAAATTGGCTGCCGGCGATTTCCCAATCAACACTTCGTATGTTCCACCCCGGACAGTTAGCTTGTCAACTCCCAGGCAGGAAGTGGCATTGGCTTGTGGATCCAGGTCGACCAGCAATACTCGCTGCCCGTAATACGCCAGATATGCGCCCAGGTTGATTGTTGTGGTGGTTTTTCCAACCCCACCTTTCTGATTGGCGAGCGTGTAAACTTTCCCCATACTCAGAGAACCTCAACCAGGCAAGCGTTGATCTCATCAGGGGTGGGTATACTACTCAGGCCTTTGCGTTGTACAGAAAAGCTAGCCAGGAACGTGGCGAAACGCGCAGCTTCCCAGGGATCCCGAGTCGTATACAGGCGGGTAAAAAAGGCAGTCGCGAAGATATCACCTGCGCCTGTAGAGTCAATTTCAACAACCTCTGGGGCGCGTATTCGCCGGACATCTCCATGCCAGTAAACCCGTGAACCTTCGAACCCTTCGGTAACCACCAGGATAGGGCACGAAGTGGCGAATTCCTCAATCAGGTGTTCATTACCTGCCACATCCTCTATGGATAAAATAGCTGCTCCTGCATGCTGTAAGACATACATTGCTTCAGGCCATTCGGCAACGGACACCTTGCCCAGTTCATCCCATTCACGGAGCCAACCCTGTAAAGTAACGCCAACAATCGGGCTGGTTAATGAACGGATGAGGCTTGGTTCGACTTCCTGGGCAACCGGAGCAATATGGATGATCGGCGAGTTGCGCCAGGTTTCAGGAATATGGTGATAACCGAGCATCTCTGCCCGGGCGGTCAATACCTGTTGCCTCCCTGCCGGAGAGGTTTTATTGTGAAAAGTTGTGGTCACATCCGATTGGATATTTAGCACAGGGATATCAGCCAGAATATCTACTGGCAAGGATTCGGCGAATGAAGTCAGTATGCCTGGGCGCAACCCTAATTCCCTGGCTGTCAGCGCAGCATAAGCAGCCGTTCCTCCCAATTGGCATCCATCTGGCTGGGCGTCGCAAGTGAGATGGCCGATAACCAGATAATCAATTGGGTCAATGGGGATGATTGTGCGCATGGTGAAATTATACCTTATTCATCTTTTCAGAAGGTCGACCAGCCAAACTATGCTGCCAGAGCAAGTAGTTTGAACGGTCAAATTACAGATCAACCTTACTCGGGTAAATTGCATTGAGAAAACCATATTGAACAAACTATCATCAGCTTGGTTGACTCGTCAGGATATTCTCCTCAGATAATAAAATGCGGATTTCCACTTAACGGGAAATCCGCATCCAATCAAGACCAAATGGTTTAATTCTGTTTTTTTGGGATGATGGTAACCTTGCGATGTGGTTCCTCACCCAGGCTTTCTGTCGTAACCCCGGGGTAATCACGCAACGTCATATGGATGATCCGTCGTTCATTGGCAGGCATTGGCTCGAGCGCCTGGACTCGACCGGTTTTTAACGCCTGTTCAGCCATGGTGGTGGCGATGCGCCGCAACTGGGTCTCACGCCGGCTACGAAAACCTTCCACGTCAATAACGAGGGGAATTGCATGCCCAATTTCCTTACCGACAATCAATGCCGTGATGTATTGTAAGGCGTGCAGCGTTTGAGAGCGGCGACCAATCAATACCGCCAGGTCATTACCAGTAATATCGATCCAAACAGTTGCCCGATCGCCTTCATATTCAGGTTGGCGATAGCTTGCGCTCACCTCTGCCTTCACATTCATCCGTTCAAGCAGATCAATAACCGTCGAATAAGTTATTTTTACGATTCTTTCTTCTTCATCGTTCAATTCGTTGGTTAAGCTCTGCGAAACAGTTTCTGTTACCAATTCACTTTCCTTGGTTAATGCCGGGGATGGTGCTGGCACGTCGGTTGGAGAAGTCTGGGCCGGTTTTTCCCTTTTTCTGGGCGTCTTTTCGACATTTGTTATCGGGGTGTCCTCACGGACGATCAATCGCACCCGTGCATCACGTGAACCTAGGCCAAACAGCCCTCTATTGCCTCGATCCAGGATTTCCACCTGGACGGCTTCTTCAGGCAGATTAAGTTGAGCCAGGCCATTTTCTACAGCTTCTTCGACAGTCGGGGCAATTATTTCCAATGAGGTCTGTCCAGATTTCTCACTCATTAACTTTTCCTGGTGGTAGGAGTTATTTCTTCCGTTTTTCGAGAGGGGAGAAGATTGCGCCAGTTGAGTTTTCCCATCAGTGCATACTGTAAGATCGTGACCAGGTTGCTGGCAACAAAATAAACCGCCAGACCGGAGGCAAAACTATAGGCAAAATATCCCAGCATGAGTGGCATATACAAATTCATCATGCGGGCAATTTGCGCACCCTGGTCACCCGGGTTGGCTGGAGTCGTCGCCATCAATTTTGATTGGAAATATGTCGAGATCGCCACGAGTATTGCCAGAGTCGGGACACCGAACCCGAAAACATAAAGTCGTTCTGGCTGCCCCAGGTCCATCCACAGAAAATGGCTGTTCAGGGGAACTACCTGGGCGGCGTTGATAAACCCATAAAACGACTCAGACAGCTTCAATAATGGCACAGGCGTGTCTGCCATGGCGCGAATAATCGCCTGGTAAAGGCCAATGATAATGGGGAATTGAATGATAAAGGAAAGACATGAGCCCAATGGGTTTACACCCATTTCCTGGTAGATTTTCATCTGCTCCTGGGCAAGTTTTTCCTTGTCGTTCTTATATTTTTTCTGGATATCTTGCCAGCGTTTTGAACTTTGCAAATCCTGCATGGCCTTCATGTTTTTTTGTTGTGAGGCCGTAAAGGGATAAAGCAATAATCTGGTCAGGACGGTGAAAATGATAATCGCCAATCCAAACATGTTCTCTGAGGTGCCAAAAACATTCAGCAGAAAGCTGTAAATGGCCATAAGAACATTAATAAAGGGTTCAATGATGAGTGTATCCCACATGGGTAATTATTCCAGTACCGGTTATTGATTTGCCGGTGCAAAAGACCACTGCTGGTTGCCATTCAAGTCATAAGCTACCAACAGATTGTCTGCTTCATGGAGGGCGACAATTACCAGCTCTCCATTGCTCACAGGTTGCGAGTATATGCTTCCACCGGCTGTCCGGTTCCACATAATGTTACCACGAAGATCTACGGCATAAATAGTGCCAGACTCGGTCCCAAAGAAAATCTGATCTTCCAGGAACAGGGGTGCCCCGATCACATGACCATCTGGCTGAATTTGCCATTCGATATTTCCGGTGGTGCGGTTCACGGCATAAAAGAAACCTTCCAGATCGCCGAAATAAAGGGTATCACCCACTATGATCGGGCTGGACCATACCCATCCATTGGTTTCCACCTTCCAAAGCTCATTTCCCTGGGTTGGTTCAAGGACGATCACCTGATTGGCAAAGGTGCCCAGATAAAGATTTCCACCTTCGTCCAGGATGGGTGTACCCACGCTCACACCGGGCAGCGTTTTCTTCCATAGTTGGTTACCAGTTTCCGCCTCTGCCGCGTATACGGACTTATCCAGGCTGGTCAGATAGAGTACGCCATTGTTTTCTTTTATGGCTGGTTTTGCCCAGAGCGCCTGGCCTGCAGCAAAGGGTCTCTCCCAGATGGGTTGCCCATCCAGATCCAGGGCGTACAATCGTTCATCGGCATTTGGAGCAAAAATCATTTCGTTGACAACCGCAGCACTGCCGATATAGCGGTTTGATGCACCGGCAAATGTCCATACTTCATTTCCCGAGCCAGCATCTAACGCCCGGAGGATATTGTCATAACCTCCCACGATTAACTTCCCATCAACGGTTAGCGCCGGCGAGGCGAAAAAAGTTTTATTTTGATCGGGTTCCGCAGGATAACGCCATACCTGGGTTCCTGAGTTGGCATCCACCGCAAAAACCCCGGTGTTATAGGCTACAAAAACACGGTTACTCGACGGATCGAAGGTAATTCCAGGCCAGCTATTGGCGCTGAATGTACTGCATCCTGATAGTACGATTGTTGACAAAATGAGGATCGCAAGGATGAGAAATCGTTTTGGCTTCATAGATATATTCGACTTTTTGCTTGAGGTTCGAAGCATCGTTCAAGGAACGGGATCGAACCCTCCTTTGTTGAATGGGTTACAACGGATGACACGCCAAGCAGCCATCAAACCACCTTTAAGCGCACCATACTTATAAATCGCCTGGTAGCCATAATGAGAACACGTCGGGTAAAAACGGCAGGTGTTTTCTGGCAGTGTACGCGACAGGGTCTTCTGGTAAAGACGGATAAGGGACAGAAGAAGCAGGCGCGGCAAGTTACCCAGGGTACGGGGCAAGTCTTGTAGCCGGGGTTCTTCTACCTGATGGTCATGTGGTTCGTGAAAATTCACATCAATCGACATTTGTAATCCGGATCAAACCAGCTTTCTTCAGCAAGGTACTGACACCTGCGTGGATCTCTGCAAAAGGTGCGTTGAGTATCGCGGGGCGAGCTATGAGAACGATATCCCAACCTGGGGTGATGGATGGAATAAGCGGTGTAATGGCAGCGCGCAGTCTACGCTTGGCATAATTTCGCCTGACGGCATTTCCAATTGAGCGTGTGGCGGCAATGCCAACATGCACATGAGGCTCCCCTGCCTCCAGGGTTTGCAACACAACGAGCGGGTGGGCATAAGATTTTCCTTCACGCCGCACCCGCTTAAATTCAGATGATCTCCGAAGGCGGAACCTGCGCTTCACCCGTTTTCCTCGGGGAGGAGCATAGTTCACTCTCAAACCCCGCCGTTTCCACCGTGATTAACTGTTCCAGTTCACACGTTTTACGTGATTATTCATGCTGACAGATAACCGGCGTCGGCCTTTCGCCCTGCGGCGTTTAATTACATCACGACCACCACGGGTTTCCATACGCGCCCGAAAACCATGAACACGTTTTCGCCGGCGTATTTTCGGTTGATAAGTTCTCTTCGGCATTAAACTCGTCCTATCTATCTGTTCTGCGGATAATTAAGTGCTTTTTCCAGGAGAATGCCGCACGATTATACCCCAATCAGATCAATATAAAAAGGTTGTATTCATGTTCTAATCAGCCTTTCAGGCAGCATCTGAAAAGAGGTTTTATACTTTTGGGTTTTCTAAATATTCCGCCGTGGGAGTTTCGCGCCTGGGGACACTGCTTAAAATACGGAACGAAATTAACCCAATCAAAAGCGGAAACCAGAAAGTAATCCCACGGTAGGCGATGGCAAGCACAGCCGCAGCGCCTAAAGGTACATTCAAAGAACCCAGCGTCAGGGCAAGCATACCTTCAACGATGCCAATCCCGGAAGGTGTAGGAGAAACAATCGTAAATAAATAGCTGATACTGAAACCTGCCACGATCGTGCCGGTCGAAAAAGGAACTTCGAAGGATAAAAAGATTAAAGTGAATACAGATAACAGTAAGAGTTTATTGCTGATGGCCAATAATCCGGGCAGGTACAGGTTGGCCGGTTGTTTGCGGATTTGTTTCAACCCATCGGCTGCTTCATGGGCAAATTCGTAGGCCCTCTCTTCGGATAAATAGTCTCTTTTGATAAATGGGTGGACCAGATGATTGACCAGCCGGGCCAGACGAGCGAGAGCCTGTCCCAGTGATTCGGCTGAACGTACTCCAAGGTAAAGCAAAAACGCCAATCCCGAAGCCAGCAATAACAGGATAAAGGATGCGGCCAGCTCGGCCCAATTCAGATTATTTCGCCTGAAAAGGACGAATATTCCCAAGACCAGAATGCAGATGAAACCAGCATAATCGAACAGGATGAATAGCGCATTGGCAGTCGCAGCTTTGGCGCTGGAGTAACGTTCTTTACGGGCATGATCGATAAACACCGCCATACCACTTACCCCGCCGGTAGGAGCGACGATATTGGCAAACAGGGCCGCCGAAGCTACAAAGAATAACGTTCCCAGTTTTTCCTTCAATCCCAACAATTGGAATATTGTTCGATAAGAAGCGGCGACATTTAACATCCATAATAACTGTATCAGGAGCGCCAGAATCAGAAAACGCCAATCCCCATGCTGTAATGTTTCGATGATTGTTTGCACCTCGGATAGCCGACCGATGATGAATACAATCCCAAATAGCAATACGAGAGCAACCAGAAATTTGCGCACATCAGGATTATACCCTCACCTGAACGTCCTCGCCTTTATCCCCGCTGAATGATCGGGATTGACTGAACTAAAAAAAACTTTCTGCGCGAATTCCATACCCTTCTGGAAGGTATCGATTTGCAGGAAGTTTTTTATAATTAGGCAAACTGCGAAATGCGAGTTTTTATCTCTTCATCTCGCCCAGCGTTACTTCCAAAATTACCTCATCATCCCCGCGCATGACGGCCACATCTACCGTATCACCGGGCTGGTAGGCAAACAGTGCATTTACAAAGCTGTTGTTTTCATCGACTGTTTTCTCACCAATGCGAATGATAATATCGCCCACCTGTAAACCACCAGCCTCAGCCGGACTACCGGGAATGATTTCGGTGATATAAGCTCCATACTCTGTCGATAAACCATAACTTAAAGCGATTTGCGGAGAGACCAACTGCCAGCGGATGCCGAGGAATGGACGGGCAAAGAACCCTTTTTCGATAATCTGCTCTGCAATGACCCGGGCTGAATTTATCGGAATGGCAAAACCCAGTCCTTCAGCAATCGTACTTCCGGTGGAGCCACGCACAATCAGGGTATTGATGCCTATAACTTCGCCTGCCAGGTTGACGAGTGGCCCTCCCGAATTACCCTGATTGATTGCCGCATCTGTCTGCAGCAAATCCTCCATCTGGTAGCCCAATCCGGTATCCAGAGCTCTCCCAATGGCACTGATCACCCCGACGGTAACGGTATTTTTAAATTCTCCCAGGGGTGAGCCGATGGCGATGACCGTCTCGCCGACCTTAAGTGCGTCTGAATTTCCCAGAGTAGCGACTGCCGGCATATCTCCGTTCGCTTTCAGGATCGCCAGATCTGCAAATGCCTCTGTGCCCACAATCTCCGCTTCCAGCTCGGTCCCGTCTGCCAGAATGACGAACACCTCCGTAACGCCATCGATCACATGATTATTGGTGAGAATGTAACCATCCGGTGAAATGATCACCCCGCTACCGCTGACTTCCTGCTCCAGGGGAATGCCAAAAAATCCAGAGCGAGCCTGAATTTTTCCAACCACCGTGACGACTGCCGGGCCTACTTTTTCCACCGCGCCGGTAATCGCAGTCTCAATTTCAGTGGAAGAGGTAATCAGGGTATTGGTCTGATCCGTAGATTTAATCTGAGGAGAAGCAAAAGCTTGTGCCGCCTCAGCCGGACTCTGCCGAATGGCAGTATAGACTGCCACACCCCCGGCAAGCGCCCCAACCAGGGCGCTTACACCGGCTAAGACCACACAAAAGAGGATGAATATAATGCGTTTCCAGGAGTCGGAGTTCATTGTTAAGCTTACCTTTTAATCATCTTTTTCAGGCGCTCAAGCCCGTTAACGGCAAATTATCGGCGGGTTAGTTTTCCAACAAGATTTCGATCGCTCTTTCCAACTGCACATCCTGTACTTCGACGGGCTGTTCACCCTGTGTCTCAGCACCAGGCTCTGGTTGCGGTAACTCGATCACCTCATCCGGTTCGAGACCCACGCCATGAATTTGCTTTTCATCCGGAGTCAACCAGCGCGCAATGGTAACCCGAATTGCGCCTTGATTGTTGGTCAGCTCGCGCCAGGTCTGAACTGAGCCTTTACCAAAAGTGGTCACCCCGACCAGAACGCCGCGCTCGTGATCTTGAATAGCGCCGGCCACAATTTCGGATGCAGACGCGGTGCCTTCATTAACCAGCACAACCAGCGGGATTTCTGTAGCCATACCCTCCCCGGTAGCGTAGAAGGTGTCCCGCGAACCATCTCCAAATTGCTCGTAGAGCACCACGCCTTCATCGATAAATTCAGAAGCCACCTCAATCGCAGTCGTCAGAAAGCCTCCACCGTTATTGCGCAGATCCAGGATTAAACCACGCGGGTTTTCTGCAAGCAAATCCTCCAGTGCGCTTTGCAAATCGCGGGTGGTTGTGTTCCCAAAAGTGAATAACTGGACGTAGCCGATATCCTCCTCCAGCATATGATACTCAACGCTGGGAATGGTGATTCTGGCGCGGGTAATGGTGACATCAAAGGGTTCCGGTTCACCATCTCGATGTATAGTCAGGATAACATTTGTTCCCGCCGGGCCGAGTACCCGGCGGATAACCAGATTGCCATCTATTCCGGTAACATTTTCTCCATCAACCGCAATAATTTGATCACCTGGCAGCAAGCCGGCTTTCTCCGCGGGTGAGCCTGGCATTGGACTGACGATGGTCAGAAACTCCGCATCTGGATCCACCCAGGCGCCAATCCCCTCATATTCACCTTCCAGCGGGATATTGGCCTGGCGATACTCATCCGGGTTCATATAGCTGGTGTGTTCATCCCCCAGCGATTCAAGCATTCCACGAATAGCGCCTTGAAGTAACACTTCATCATCGACAGGTTGATCAACAAAATCGGTGTGGATAATTTCCCAGGCCTGCCAGAATGGCTCGAACAATTCGGTGAGGTCTTCAGGCGTGGCTCCTTCTGGACTGACTGGTTCATCAGCTGGCATATGGGTGGGAGGTACCGGCGACGGTTCTGGCAAATTGGGCGTGTTTCGAGGTAATTTTTCGATTTGCTCAACAATAGGGGAAGGAACCGATGCAGTATTAAACAAAGGCAGTCTGCCAACCAGGAAACCGCCGATACAGGCTGTTGTGAGCAATACAAAACCTAGGAGCAAACCACCAATAATCAAAATCGGTTTTCTGTTCATGAATCCTCCAGGATATTTACAGACACACCGCCGAAATTATACCTAGCCAGGACAGAGTGTCAGTGATTCTCCCCGGTAAACAATGAGATCAACCCGTGTTATTTGTGAAAAGATCAACTGCTGGTTTACAAGTATAAAACCAGCCTGTGTAAATTCAGTCGTAGTTAAATTTTTATTAATTATGCCGGGAAGGCACTGGAATCCAGGTCTGGATATACCGATCAAAAGATTCCTGGTCGCTGACCTGTTCCACATACTCGAGAATAGCTTTTCCATCCAGGGCATAATGAGGATGGCAAGAAGTTGGCCAGGCTCCCTGGGGGATATGCACGATAGTATGGATTAATGGAGCAACCAGATCGACCTTTTTTAATTCCGGGACGAGCGTTTCGGTCGTAACAATCACCTTTTCCCCAGTAAGAGCCAGTTCACTGTCAATTGCCTGGTTATCTCCAATGATTACGTTGCCCTCCGGATCGGCAGCCAGTGCATGGATCACAACGATATCGGGTTTGATCGCCGGGAATGCGGTTAAAGTCTCTCCAGAATACGGATCCACAACAGTTTTGACATCTGGTCGTAATCTGGGCAGGTCGGTGCCGAGCCATGCCCGCGAGGGCATAAACCCTACGCCGGCCATCTGTGCCCGTAAACCAAGGGCAAGGCTGGCTTCCGATTCTTCAATAATTTCGATCTCTCCCCGATTAGCCCGGTAGGTAAACATTGGCGCCAGCCCAAAGATTTCCAGGCCAAAATAGCAGGTACGCACGCGGTCAATCATCCCCGCGCCAACCAGAAAATCACTTTCCATTCCAGCTGTGAAATTTAACAAGGTCAGGTTTCGGGGTTCTCCAGTTTGGTGTTTCCGTTGAATCAATCCCCTCACAAACGCCATGGGCCGGCGATAAATCGTCATTCCACCAAAGGCAATTGTGCTGCCTGTCTCGACTAAAGCTACGGCTTCATCCAGTGTCGTGATTTCTGTTTTCATCCTTTTCATCCATCTCAATCATCGGTGCGCTTGTATCCTTCAGCAGAGCAACCTGTCTGGATAATTCTTGTATCTGATCGTGGCTGCCACCCAATGGATTTTTCGCAGCCCTGGACATTCGCTGTAGAACGTTTACCTCTCCAGACGGGTTCCTCCGCCTGGCCCAATAAACCATGCCCACATTAAATAATACGATCAAGCCCAGAACCAGACATAACACGAAAGCCAAGGTTTCATTCATCTGAGTTAAGGGAATACGGTTGGGTACCATTTTGAGAGAATAAATCCGGATAACAATCTCTCAGTTCAGTAAGGTCCTGGATAACATGGTGGGCAATACCGGTAACCGGCTGCTCCGCGATCAGTACCGTCTGGAAGCCCATTGACGAAGCAGTTTTGATATTCACGGGAGAATCATCGATAAACAGGCAGAATTCAGGTATCAGGCAGCCTGATTTTTCCATGGCAACCCGGTAGGCCTCTTCATTAGGTTTGCAAAGATAATTCAGGGTGTGAATATCGATCACGCCAGAAAAATATTCATCCAGGCCTAAATACGAGAGCACCCGGCGGGAATGTCTCAGGTCAGAATTGGTGAAAATCCAGGCGGGTACTTTTAATAACCTGAATAATTCTCCTAATGGAGGGTTGGGTGATAAATATTTCTCCAGTGGCAGATCGTGGACAAAACCCAAAAAATCCTGGGCATTAACCTGATATTCAACCTGCAAACCGCGCAACGTGGTTCCATACCTGTCCAAGAAATTTTGACGGATTCCCGGTACTCCTTCGGCAGGGAATCCCATTTTTTCATGCAAATACAGATCGATTCTCGCTTTAATTGCCTGCCAAAGTCCATTACTGGCCGGATAAATGGTGCCATCCAGATCGACGAGTAAACATTGTATGGACATAAGTCCATTATACAGTTCTCGAGAGAATGCGGGCAGGGTAAGAAAGTATAATTGATGCATGCCTATAAAAATTCTGCCGGATGAAGTGGCTTCGCAGATTGCAGCGGGTGAGGTTGTGGAAAGACCTGCCTCGGTGGTGAAAGAGCTGATCGAAAATGCAATCGATGCAGGCGCCACTGCGATTCAGATCCGTTGCGAAGGCGCCGGACAAAAACTGATCCTGATTCAAGATAACGGACATGGGATCCCCGCCGATGAATTGAATCTCGCCGTCACCCGCCATGCAACCAGCAAATTAACTACCGCCCAGGATTTATTCCAGGTTGACACGCTGGGTTTTCGCGGTGAGGCATTGGCCTCTATCGGGTCGGTATCGCAAATGACAGTTAACTCACGGCAGGCACAGGCGGACATCGGCGCTCGAATCAGGGTGGATGGTGGGATCAGCGGAGGGGTTGAATCCCTGGGTATGCCCGTTGGCACAGAAATTCAAGTAGAAAACCTGTTTTTTAACGTTCCCGCCCGGCGAAAATTCTTGAAAACAGACCTCACCGAACGCCGCCAGATTGATGAGGTGGTCTCTCGTTACGCGCTGGCTTTTCCCCACATTCGGTTTTCACTTTCCCAGGAAGGAAAAATATCCTTACAGACGACCGGTAGCGGCAACCGGAGAGAAATCCTGGCGGCGTTATTTGGCGTGGAAATTGCTGAAAAAATGTTGGAGGTGCTGGCTGTTGAGGATCGTATCAAGATAGAAGGATTAATCAGCCCGGCATCTATCACACGCTCGAATCGCAAAGCGATCCAGTTTTTTGTAAATGGTCGACCTGTGCAGGAAGTCGCCTTGACCGCGGCCTTACTCCAGGGTTACCATACGTTACTCATGAGTGGAAGATATCCCATTGCGCAGATATTTTTAGATATCCCGGTGGAATGGGTGGATGTAAATGTCCATCCGACCAAGGCAGAAGTCCGTTTTCAAGATCGTGATCGTGTTTTTGCTGCGGTGCAACGCGCTATCCGGCGTGCATTGCTGGCCTATACCCCGGTACCCGAATTGCGCAATCAATATCGCTGGCAAATATTTCCGGATGCTCCCCCCAGTACCTGGGGAGTTCATCGTCAGGAAGAGGTTAATTTCGACGATGATAAAGCGACAGAGCTGCCCGTCGCTGAAGAGCCATTGGAAGGCGATGATGGCAGACAATTGCCTGGAGTGCGTGTCCCGTTGCTCAGGCTGGTTGGTCAGGTGGCAGCCACCTATTTGATTGCTGAAGGGCCGGATGGTTTGTATTTAATCGACCAGCATGCCGCGCATGAACGGGTGTTATACGAAAAGTTTCTCGCCCAAAAAGCCAACCAGATCTCTTCTCAACGCCTGTTGGAAGTGATACCGGTTGAATTGCCACCCGCCAGCAGTCGATTATTGGAAGAGCAACTCCCTATGTTGGTCAATCTCGGTTTTGAAGTGGAAAGTTTTGGGCGTAATACCTTTCTGGTGCGCGCCATTCCTTCTCTGCTGAGCGGTATTCAACCGGCGGATGCGTTGCGGGTGGTGGTGGAAGATTTCGAAGAAGATGAAACACCCTTGCAGGGAAAGATTGAAGAAAAGCTGATCGCCCGTGTGTGTAAACGAGCTGCGGTCAAAGCCGGGCAGGTGCTTACGCCGGAAGAGCAACGCGCCTTGTTGCTCGATCTGGAGAAGACTGTGTCACCCCGCACCTGCCCGCATGGCAGACCGACCATGATCCATCTGTCGGTCGATTTACTCGAACGTCAATTTGGGCGGAGAGGCGCTCGATGAACAATAAATCGATTGGAAATGGGCCTATGAGCACAAGCGGCTTATGGTTGGAGGACCGGCAATTATCCTTTCGCAGTAAAATCCCCATACCCGCACTCCAGGAGGGTGAAGCGTTGATCAAGCTGCGCCTGGCGGGGATATGCAGCACCGATTTGGAAATGGTCAAAGGTTATTATCCCTTTCAGGGGGTACCCGGGCATGAATTTGTGGGCGAAGTTGTGCAGTCTGCAGGTGATGAGTCCTGGGTTGGGAAGCGCGTCGTTGGAGAAATCAATCTGAGTTGCGGCGAGTGTGCCGAGTGTAAAGCCGGCAGAACGACGCATTGTCTGAAACGCAGCGTCCTGGGGATCCTGGGAAAAAATGGTGTGTTTGCCGATTTTTTCAGCTTACCGGTGGAAAATTTACACCCAGTTCCGGAAAGTGTCCTGGATACGCAGGCAGTCTTCACAGAACCCCTGGCAGCTGCCCTTGAAATTCAACAACAGATCACCATTCAACCCTCAGATCGGGTATTGATAGTTGGTGCGGGCAGGTTGGGGCAACTTATCGCCCGCAGCTTGAGCCTGACAGGATGTGAATTATTTGTCCTGGTGCGGCGAGAAAAACAGGTTCACCTGCTTGAGGGAGTCAGAGTACAGCCAATCTGGCAGGCTGATCTTCGTGCTAAATCCTTTGATATAGTCGTGGAAGCCACGGGGTCTCCAGCCGGATTTGAGATTGCCAGACAGGCCGTTCATCCCCGTGGCACCATAGTTATGAAAAGCACCTATGCCGGTACACTCGACCTGAACATTTCTGCGCTGGTTGTGGATGAAATTCGCCTGGTGGGCTCACGTTGTGGCCCATTCAAGCCAGCTTTACGGTTGTTGGAGGCCGGGTTGGTGGATCCCTCCCCTTTGATCGAGAGAGTTTACTCCTTGGAGGAAGGGCTCCAGGCGTTTGAGTTTGCCGCTTCTCCGGGAGTCTTCAAAGTATTGCTGCAGCCTGGAGATTGAACGATTATCCCTGTGCCAGTACCTGTGCTGCTATTCGAGGCAAGATTTCCGCGACATTATGATGGATAACTGTGGTTGCACGCACATCCAGATAGGTGGGGGTTTGATTGATGACAATCAATGGCGCTCCATTTTCCACGGATAACAGGGGTAATCCGGCGACCGGCATCACTTCCAGCGATGAACCCGCTACCACGATCAAATCTGCCCCGCGGCAAGCCTGTTGCGCTTTTTGCCAGGTCTGGTATGGTAACTGCTCTTCGAAGAGGATAATATCTGGTTTTAATATCCCTCCACAATCCTGGCACCGGGGGATATCACCAGAAGATAAAAAGGCATCCAGAATTCCACGTGTAGAAAATTGCTGGTAGCATCGGATGCAGGTGGCTGTGGTCATCGTCCCGTGTACTTCCAATACCTGGCTGCAACCCGCTGCCTGATGCAACCCATCGACATTCTGAGTGACTATGGTATGAATATAGCCGGCCTGTTGGAGATTAAAAATTGCTTGATGGGCCGGGTTGGGTAATGCGCCATGGATATCCCGGGCTATTTCTCGCAGCCAGGCGAAGAAGTTCTCAGGCCGGTATCGAAATGCGCTTAACGTCGCTACCTCCAGGGGGTTATACCGTTTCCATAAACCCGTCGTTGATCGAAAATCGGGTATTCCGGAGGGCGTCGAAATTCCGGCTCCGGTAAGGATTACCCCGTGCCTTGCCTGATTGATCAGTTCGGCGGCTTGCTGGATCGCCAGCTGTAGAGTATCCACTACGTCTCGCATGGAAATTACATTAAGCCAGTCAACGGACTGGCTGCAGGATAAAATCCACCAACCGGGAGAATTGTTGGGTGGTCAGGCTTTCCGGTTGGTAAACTACCACAGGAACATTTCGCAGGTCAGCTTGCAGGGTGATTTCAGGAGCTGGCGTAATCACAACAGCCAGTTGATAACCTAAATCGTCCTGTATTTTGGTGATGGGCACCTGGATATCCGAGCGATTGCGGTTTACCAATACCACCCTGACCCGTCCCTGACCAAATCCGCGCGTACTGAGTGCTTTCAACAGGGCTTTGGTTTGGGTAAGGTTATGTGGATGAGGTTCAACAACCACAACCAGTTCGTCACAAAGTGAGATGAGTTTGTCCGTTAATGGAGGAATTCCTGGCCCAAGATCGATCACTAAATATTGAGATAAAAAGGATAACAAGCGCGTAAGTGCCTGGAAATGTTCGATATTTGTCGTTAATTTTGCATCCGATGGCTCGTACGAGGAGAGTAACAGGTGTATACCGCTATTGTGCGCAATCAGATGGGATTCAACCGCAGCCTGGGTGATCTCTGGAGCCTTTTTTTCCAGTAGATTATTTAAGCCAGACGGGTGCAGGTATCCCAGCGCCAGACCGAGACTTCCCATGCCGGGGCGGTATTCCGCCAGGGTGACTTTTCGATTGGATTTTGC
>JAGUYX010000079.1 GCA_020061145.1 Anaerolineales bacterium
AATACTCGGCTGCGGGTGCGTTCACCGGCTCCCTCTATAAACTCATTCTAGCCACAATTAACGGTTGAATAAATGCCGAACCATATCGTCCAGCACGAGCAAGGCAGCCGGGGTGCATGCGCCTAAGATCAGGCTGAAAATCAGCACCAACGGGAGTATATAACGAAAAGCTTTCATCATTCTCTCCTTCGTAAATGGTTTGGGGGGGAAAGGATTGTGGGCAGGGTTTATCCGTTATCTTTTTGTGTTTACCTCCTGGAACGCCAGGTTTATCGACCTTTGGTTTCATCGCGGCGGAAATTTTGTTTCAACACGATATCCTGCGGATAATTGCCGAATTTACTGCCAAAAATATTTATCCCCCCCACGTTGTGCGCATTTTCTTTCACTGCAATGGTTACAGAGATTGGTTGTCCGGTCCTCAAATGGAGCGCAGTGAGATTAACATCCGATACCCGCACACCATCTACATAACTGCCCCGCGGCGTGACCCGCCAGACCTTCAACAATCCATACTGGGAGTTATTGTTGTCCCACCACTCGGGGGTCAACACACCTCGCTGTCCGCCAAAATCTGCCGGGCTGGTCCAGGTACCGATCTCCACGCCATTAATGGAAACGGTGATATCCGAAGGCCAATCGGAATGATGCAAAGGAGCTTCGGAACACACCTCGAAACTGACTTCGATATTCTCCAGCGCTGCGTCTGGGGGCATGCGGTTGGGAAAACGATATTCGATATACCCATGATGGAACCACAACAACTGGGTATAAATCCGCTCCGGTTCGAAAAACGTTCCCGGCTCATCCATATGCCCGATAATGCCCAGCTCGCCTGCCAGTCCACAGGTTGGCACCACACGGGCTTCAACGTAAGCCCCCAGAGGCATGGAAACTTCTATGGTGGTTTGCTGTTGCGGCTTTTCCGCAGGTAGCTGAACGATAATCCGATCGTATACGCGGGCGCAAACTTTCTGCAGGCCGCGTTTGGCGGGCATCAAATCCGTTTTGATCAGCCCGGCTTTTTCCAGCACGTTGATGTGCATGGTCGCTGTCGATTGAGGCAGCTTGAGCGCATCGGAGATTTCCATCAAGCTGCAAGTGTGCGTCCCCAGGAAACGCAAAATCTCCAGGCGCGTATCGGAACCCAAGGCTTTTGTAACCGCTTCCAATACCTGGAGATTTTGATTATCAGACACCAACTCCAACACCCGGTTGGAGGGGAGATGTTCCGGAGGGGCTTCCATCTTTACTTCCTGTGAGATCAGCCTGATTGAAACATAATTATATGGTTTACTACATGTTATTATACGTCATTAAAAGAAGCGAGTCAATAACCATTTTTTAGGCCCCTGTTTGCCGGATAATTCCCGCGGTTAAAACAAAAACCGCCCGCAGGCGGTGGCTTTCAACTCAGTTATATATGGGTTACTTCTAACCCGGTTTTACCTTTCGCGCGCAAGTTATTCCGGTGGTTGACGCCGGAATAGCGCGCCTCATCTTCTGGATGGCCTATGTAAATTAACGCTCAGGTGTCACCGGGCGTAATCCACGCCGGCAATGTAATTCTCCAACTGCTGGATTTTCTTCTCGTGGCTGGTGATCAACCCTTTGACCACATCGCCAATCGAAATAATGCCCAACAAACGTCCCTCTTCCATCACCGGCAGATGGCGTACGTGTTTGTCGGTCATCAAGCCCATACATTCCTCCACGGTCTGCATGGGTTGTACGGTAATCACCGGGGAGGTCATATAACGCCTGACCGGCTGCTCGAGCGGCGCTTCCAGGGCGCGGATAATCCGGCGCGCCAGGTCACGTTCCGAAAATACTCCTACCGGTTTTCCCGCTTCTACTACCAGCAGTGCGCCGATCCGCTTTTCTGCCATGATCTCCAATGCTTCGCGCACGGATAATTCCGGCGCGATCGTCCAGACCTCGTTGCCTTTCTCGTAGAGCAGATCTTTGACAAGTAACACGGACAATCTCCTTTCAACGACAGATCGTTATCCGTAAACGCCTATCAGGTCGATGCGGGATAATAAAGTCGACCAGTTGTATCGAAAAGCGCTTTCCTTTGAGAGTACAGGAAAATTACCCCCGAAGCAAGTGCTGTTTTTCACAATTTTAATGTGATTCAGTGGGCTTCTTCAGTTTCCAGGCTGGCGACGCGAGCGAACTGGGTGCGGAACAAAAAGGCATACAGGCCATTTTCCGCCAATAAAGCGGTGTGCGTGCCCTGCTCCACCAGGCGCCCCTGGTCGAACACCAGAATCTGATCTGCAGACAGGATGGTGGAGAGGCGGTGCGCAATCACCACACTGGTGCGCCCTTTAAAAAGCGGTAACAACGCTGACTGGATTAACGCCTCGCTATGTGAATCCAGGTGCGAGGTGGCTTCGTCCAGAATCAGCAGGCGTGGATTTTTCAAAATTACCCGGGCAATCGACAGGCGTTGTTTTTCACCGCCGCTCAAACGATAGCCCCGCTCGCCTACCAGTGTATCCAGCCCGTCGGGCAAAGTCTGGACGACTTCTTCCAGGTGAGCGGCCTGCAAGGCTGCCTCCAGCTCAGAATTTGTCGCCTCGGGGCGGGCAAATAACAGGTTGGCGCGGATGGTGTCGTGGAACAGGTAGGTTTCCTGGGTGACCATACCGATCTGAGCCATCAGCGACTCGAGCGCCAGGTCACGCAAATCGACCCCATCCAGGGTAATCCGCCCAGATACCGGGTCGTACAACCGGGGGATGAGGTAAGAAATCGTGGTTTTGCCTGCCCCGCTTGGCCCAACTAACGCCACCAGCTGACCGGGCTCAATGGAAAAGGATACCTCCTCCAATGCCCATCGCCGGGTGGTGATTGCTCCCACCGGCAGGTCACTCTCCTTCTCCCCCGCCTCCGCCTGGCTTTCCCTGGCTGACTGGTAGATCTGCCATTCTTCATCGCTCATATAACTGAAATACACATTTTCGAAACGCAAACTTCCTGTTGTCCGCTCCAGGTGTATGGCGGCCGGCTTTTCCTGGATTTCGATGGGCAAATCCAGGTAGGCAAAAACTCGCTCAAAGCTGACCATTGAGGTGACGAATTCCACCTGGACGTTGCTCAGGCTGGAAATTGGCCCGTAAAGGCGGGTGAGGTAAGCGGCGAAAGCCACGATCGTACCGATGGTGATTGCTTCGGAGAGCACCAGGTGACCTCCAGCCCAATAGATCAGAGCAGTACCCAGCGCGCCGGCGATGCTTAAGCCCAGGAAAAACCAGCGCCCCACCAACGCCCGACGAATGCCAATGTCGCGCACTTTTTCATTGGTCTGCCGGAACCGGGCGGTTTCCATCTCGCTTCGCCCAAAAATTTTCACCAGCAGGGCGCCATTGATTCCCAGGGTTTCATTCACTTTACTGGAAAGATCGGCATTGTACTCCATCGCCCGGCGGCGAATGTCGCGCAGTACCCTCCCCACGCGGCGGGCAGGCAGGATAAACAAGGGCAGCACAATTACGGAAAGCACCGTCAGGCGCCAGTCGATGGAAAGCATTACTGCCAGAGTAGTTACCAGGATTATCAGATTGGTGATGATATTCGGTAATGTACCGGTGATGGCATTCTGCGCCCCAACGACGTCGTTGGTGAAGCGCGAAATGATCTCGCCTGATTTGGTATGGGTAAAAAAGCGCAGCGACATTCTTTGCAGGTGATCGTACATTTGCTGGCGCAAATCGTAAATAATGCCTTCCCCCACTCGGGCGCTGAAATATCGTTCCACGACACCTAAAAGCCCGCTGACAATGGGAATGCCGATCATCGCCACTGCCAGCCAGTTCAGACGAGCTACTTCACGCCCTGGCAGAACCCGGTCGATCAATTCGCGATATAGCAAGGGCGGGATCAACTCCAGCAATGCCTGCAGGATGATCATCGCCAGTAATGTGACGATCCCGCGCCAGTAAGGCAACGCATAGGATAGAACCCGCCGGAGCAGTTCACGATCAACCTGCGGCTTGCCCTTGCTTTCATCAAAACTGATATAGCTCCACCAGCCTCCGCCGTGCATCATATTCCTATTCTACTCTACCCGTTTAGAGCAAGATCAGGCCCTGCTGTAAACCCAGGCGTACTGCCTCTGTACGGCTGCCGGCTCCCAGCTTGGAATAGATGGAGGAGATGTGAAATTTAACGGTGTGTGCGCTGATTTCAAGCTGTTGGGCAATCTGTTTATTCGCCAGGCCCAGGGCAAGCAACTGCAGCACTTCCAGTTCACGGTCAGTCAGCGTTTCAATTTCGCTGTCTGTCTGGCGAACCAGCACTCCCATCTGCCGGGTTTGGAGCAGGTGATTCAAAACACCCGGGACGGCGACAGTCAATCCCTGCCCCAAAGCCAGGACTGCCGCTTCCAGCTCATCCAATGAGGCGTTTTCCGGTAAGATCCCCCAACGATCGATGGGCAGGCTGGCGAGCTCGCCGCCAATCTCGGGCTGGTCGGCAAGCACCAGAATGGCCTCTACCTGCGCCTCGTCAATATCGTCTGGCGATAGGGTGCTCCACAACTGTGCCCCCAGGATAACCAGCAAATCCAGGGGTTCAGCCGGTTTGAAAGAAGCCAGGTTGCTGAACTCGAAGCGTACCTGCACACCCGGGACTTGCTCCAAAAGGGAGCGTAAACCGGCACGCGCCGCCAGGGAGGCGGCTGCCACACCTGCCCGGATCACCAAATGATCACCCTTTCCCGTTACCCCGCGCCGCGGCAACCGGCAATTCCGCCAGCGCCTGTTGTACAAAATCTTCCGCCACCTGGCTGGGTATCGCCACTCCCTGGTCGCCCCCAATGATCAGGGTATTTATGCCCACTACAGCTCCCAACACATTGAATAAAGGTCCACCAGAGTTACCGGGTGCCAGACGGGCATCCGAACGAATGATAGGGATCAAAGGCCTACCCTGGCGATCGACCGCCTGGCTTAAGGCGCTGATAATGCCCAGGGTGAGGAAACCGGGTTCTCCCCAGGGATGTCCGGCGGCAAGCACCAGCTCACCTACCCGCAAGGCGTGCGAGTCGCCGATCCAGGCGGATGGGTACTCGCCGGCAGGCAGGCGCAGTAAAGCCAGGTCTACCTGTGGATGGCGGGCGACCACCTGACCCTCCAGCACCTTTCCATTTGCCAGGTGGATCTGCATCCGCCGGTGGGAGCCAATCACGTGCTGATTGGTGATTATCCAGCCTTCACGACGCCAGATCACACCGGCACCGGATCCCCGGCGACCATCCCGCACCATTACCAGGGCCGGCTTGACTTTTTCCAACGCTGGAGAAAAAGAATCAGGTAAGTTGATCACAGAATTTACACCGGTCGACATGTGTTCCATTTCCGGAAGCTCCTGATAACGCCATAACCAACTTGGTGGAAAAGCCCGGAATCAACGTCGCCAGCGCCGCCCACCGCGGCGCGGTGTTTGCTGGGGCAGCTCGCCGACATTCACGGTAAATACCTGCGGTTTACCGCCACGCACCACCTCGATCTGCGCTGCTTTGCCAACCACTTCGCCCGCCAGGCGGGCAAGTAATTCTTCATGCTCCGCAACAGCTTCGCCGTTCAGACCGACCAGGATATCGCCTACCAGCAGGCCTCCCTGGCTGGCAGGGCTGGCCGATTCCACGCCAATCACTAATAAACCACTGGCCTGGTGCCGCCCCAACGCCGCTTGCATCTCTGGTGAAAGCTCCACCAGCTGGCTCCGAATACCCAGATAGCCGCGTTTCAGGCTGCCATGCTCTGCCAGGTTTGCAGCCACTCCCCAGGCAATCCCAACCGGAATGGCTACCGAAGACCCGCGCGAGAGCCCCGAGGTATTGATTCCCACCATTTCACCAGAAACATTGATCAACGGCCCGCCGGAAAATCCCGGATAGGGAATGGCATCCGTGCGTAAGTAATTTTCCAGCAAACCGCCTCGCCAGGTGCGCACCGGGCCGGCTACCGCGCTGACCACCCCCAGGCTCGCCTGAATGCCTTCGGAGGTAGGCCGCCCCACGGCCAGCACCAGCTGCCCGACCCGCGCGGGTTGCTCTACACGCGTGGCGGGCAGCAGTCCGGTTTTTTCGGTGCGTAACACAGCCAGATCCGTGCCCGGATCCCGCCCGGCGACCTGCGCAGACAACTCGCTACCATCCGGCAGGATAATCTGAATTTCATCTTCCCGCTCGAGGGCATGATCAGCAGTAAGGATCATGTCAGAGGAATAAGCTACCCCGCTCGAGGGCAGCCGCTCACGTCCGTTGACCAGCACTGTGTAACCGGCTGCCTGTTCCACTGCGTTTGCCATCCCGTCGGAAAGCGCCATCAATCTGTTAGTCTCCTGCTCTGCCATTTACTTTAATCCTTCTCTCCAGAAAAATACAGGTGGAGTGATATTAAGTTGTACTACAGAAACGAACGAACCCTGAAAATTCCATCAATCTTTGAGGCCAGAGCCTCAACCCACCTTCAGTATAGGCGAAACGGTTTGGGGGCACATCCTCCAAATGGACAGGTAGTCACCCGGAAATCCTGGTAGTGAAACTCAATTTCTGTCTTGGCCTGTTTCCCCGGTCACCTGTGATAGAATCCGCCGCAATATGGCGATAGTTCTGGTCGAAGAAAGAAAGAGAAGATTGTGGATAACGAAATTAAACCCGCAGAAGTAGCGAATGATGTGGTCGTCAGCATGGAATACACCCTGACGGTGGATGGAGCGATAGTCGATTCATCTGATGAAGATGGCCCTTTGGAATTCTTGCAAGGGCATGGAAATATTATCAGCGGCCTGGAAAAAGCCCTGTATGGGATGAAAACCGGCGAAAACAAGCGCGTGGTGGTCGGGCCTGCCGAGGGCTATGGGGATTACGATCCCAAGGCAGTGATGGATGTCCCGCGGCGGGAATTTCCGCGCGAAATTCCCTTGAAACCCGGCGTTGAGCTGGAAGTCACCGATCAGGATGGGGATACCCAGTTCGCCCGCATTGTTTCGGTGGGTAAGGACGAAGTCAAGCTGGACTTCAATCACCCGCTGGCGGGCAAAACCCTTCATTTTGAAATTACCATCGGAGACCTGCGCATTGCTTCTTCAGAGGAACTGGCACACGGGCACGTGCATGCTCACGGTCACGGGCACAGCCATGGCGATGATGAGGAAGAGGATTTTTATCTGGATGACGCCGACGAGGAAGACCTCGACGAAGATGAAGATCTGCTCTATGAAGATATCGAAGATGACGATTACTACGACGAAGACGAATTCGACGATGAAGACGAAGATTGATTAGAATTTCGTCGAAAAAACTCGTGGGCGTAATCATCACACCCACGAGTTTTATTATTCTACGGTCACTACAGCGGGCACAGCGATAAATTCCAGGCCTTTCGTCGCACGCTCCACCCGAATCACATCTCCTTCCTGGAATTTTCCTTTCAAAATGTCCAACGCCAGGGGGTCCTGTAACTCACGCTGGATGGCGCGCTTTAGCGGGCGGGCGCCATAATCCGGATCGTAACCCACTTCTGCCAGATACTCTCTGGCAGCCTCGGACACTTCCAGGGTAAAGCCACGCTCAGCCAACAACTGAGTCAGCCTCCTTAATTGAATGCCCACGATCTCTGTCAGGTGTTGGCGTTCGAGTGGGTGGAAGACCACGATTTCATCGATACGGTTCAAGAATTCCGGGCGGAAATGTGCCTGTAAGACAGGCATTACAGTTTCTCGAGGCACTGAACGTGCCCCACTTTGCCACAATTCATTGCCCAGGTTGCTGGTCATAATCACCACGGTGTTGCGAAAATCCACGGTGCGTCCATGCCCATCGGTCAGACGTCCATCGTCGAGCAATTGGAGCAACACATTGAAAACTTCCGTATGGGCTTTTTCTATCTCGTCAAACAACACCACGCTATAGGGTCGCCGGCGAACTGCTTCGGTAAGCTGCCCGCCTTCATCATAGCCCACATACCCCGGCGGTGCACCTACCAGCCGTGAAACGGTATGTTTCTCCTGGTATTCTGACATATCGATACGGATCATGGCGCGATCATCGTCAAACAGAAACTCCGCCAGCGCCCTCGCCAGTTCGGTCTTACCCACCCCGGTTGGACCGAGGAAGATGAAGGAACCAATCGGTCGTTGGGGATCCTGCAAACCGGCACGCGCCCTGCGCACAGCATTGGAAACCACCCGTATGGCGTTATCCTGACCAACCACCCGCTGATGCAATCGCTGTTCCATATTTATTAACTTTTCAGTTTCACCCTCCAGCAAACGCGCCACCGGAATACCCGTCCAGCGCGCCACGATTTGGGCGATTTCTTCGGCGTCCACTTCTTCGCGCAGCAATGCTCCTTCACTCTGCAATTCAGTCAGGCGGCGTTCCTGGCTGTCTGCTTTTTGCTCAAGCGAACGTAACGTCTCATAACGCAGTCGGGCAGCTTTTTCGTAATCTGCTTGGCGTTCGGCGCGCTCGATTTCATGACGTGTGGTTTCGATCTGCTCTTTGATCGATTGAAGTTCACCGATCGCCTCTTTCTCCATCTGCCAGCGGGTATGCATCTGGTGTGCGGTTTCGCGCAGGTCTGCCAGATCGGCTTCGAGTTTGCTCAAGCGCTCGCGCGAAGCGCGATCTGCCTCTTTTTTCAATGCTTCTCGCTCGATTTCCAGTTGAACGATCTGGCGGTCAACCTCATCCAGCTCCTGTGGTTTTGAATCGATCTCTGTGCGCAGGCGCGCTGCCGCTTCATCGATCAGATCGATGGCTTTATCGGGCAGCTTACGATCGGCAATATATCGGTGGGAAAGGGTGGCGGCAGCAATCACAGCCGCGTCGGTAATGCGCACCCCATGATGCACCTCGTACCGTTCCTTAAGGCCCCGTAAAATACTAATCGTATCCTCCACCGATGGCTCCAAGACCAACACTGGCTGGAATCGACGTTCCAGGGCGGGATCTTTCTCCACATGTTTGCGATATTCATCTAGCGTGGTCGCACCTATCATGTGCAATTCGCCTCGTGCCAGCATCGGCTTGAGCATATTACTTGCGTCCATTGCTCCTTCCGCGGCGCCGGCTCCTATGACGGTATGCATTTCATCCACAAACAGCAAAACTTCGCCTTCAGATTCGGTGATTTCCTTGAGCACAGCCTTGAGTCTTTCCTCGAACTCGCCGCGGTATTTAGCGCCGGCTACCAGAGCGCCCATGTCCAGTTGAATCAGGCGTTTACGTTTCAACCCTTCCGGAACATCGCCATTTATAATGCGCTGCGCCAATCCCTCGACAATGGCGGTTTTACCCACCCCGGGATCGCCAATCAGAGCCGGATTGTTCTTGGTACGCCGCGACAGGATCTGGATCACCCGGCGGATTTCGTCATCCCGGCCAATGACCGGGTCCAGCTTACCCTTGCGCGCCAGAGCTGTCAGGTCTCGCCCGTATCTCTCCAGGGCCTGATAAGTTTCTTCAGGATGGGGGGTGGAGACACGCTGGGAGCCGCGTACCTGATGTAACGTTTTCAGAACTTCATCTTTGGTAAGGCCATATTTGGCCAGGCGCTGACTCTCAGGGCTATCCAGCAAACCCAATAAAAGGTGTTCCGTAGAGACGTAATCATCTTGCATTCCACGAGCATATCGCTCTGCTGCGGTTAACACCTCCTGCGCGGCACGTGAAAAACCAACTTCGCCACCGGCGCCATACACCCGCGGCCAATTTTCCAGGTCCCGTAATAGCTCCTGGTGTAATCCCTGAACGCTACCGGCCAGGCGCGTTACAATCGCCGCCGGTACGCCATCTTCCTGTTGAAGCAATGCCAGCAACAGATGCGAAGATTCGATGGCCTGGTGATTCATCCCTTGCGCCAGGTTACGAGCCGCAAACAAAGCTTCCTGTGATTTTTGGGTGAATTTGTCCAGATTCATCTTTAGCACTCCATAAATTTCACAAGTTAACTGTAATCCATACCTTCGAGAAATTTAGCACAAAATCAGAATATATTGTAATAACCATCCATAAATGTTTTCTATAACCTCTGTCAGAATCATGTCTGATAAAATCGTTAGCGTGATGCCAACCCAAAATATCTGCAACGCTCATCTGCTGGGAAGGGTACCCTACCAGCCAGTCTGGGAGCTGCAAAACCGGCTGGCGGATGAAATCGCAATCGGCGTACGGCCGCCCAGTTTACTCCTGCTGGAGCATCCGCACACCTATACTTTTGGCAGAAGCGGTCAAAAAGCCAACCTGCTATGGGACGAGCTCGAGCGGAAACGCCGGGGTGTGGAGACCTACTGGGTCGACCGCGG
>JAGUYX010000085.1 GCA_020061145.1 Anaerolineales bacterium
CACCTGGTGATGACCCTCACCCGGTCGCGCCTTGAGCAGCTGACCGGCGATTTAATCCAGCGTTCTCTGGATCCTGTGCGCCAGGCGCTGAACGATGCCGAGCTGAAACCCGAAGCGATTAACGAAGCGGTTCTGGTGGGCGGTATGACGCGTATGCCGGCAGTTCAGGAAGCAGTGCGCAAAGTCTTTAACAAAGATCCTCATCGGGGGGTGAACCCGGACGAGGTTGTGGCAATTGGGGCCGCCATTCAGGCCGGCGTGTTGGGCGGCGAAGTAAAGGATATCCTGCTGCTCGATGTCACCCCTCTGACCCTTTCGATCGAAACCCTGGGTGGAGTGGCGACTGCATTGATCGAACGTAACACCACCATTCCTACCCGCAAAAGCCAGGTCTTTTCGACCGCCAGTGATAACCAGTCTCAGGTCGAGATTCACGTGGTGCAGGGTGAGCGTCCCTTTGCGCGCGACAACAAATCGTTAGGAAAATTTATTCTGGATGGCATTCCCCCGGCGCCCCGCGGTGTACCCCAAATCGAGGTTACTTTTGATCTGGATGCAAACGGGATTTTAAAAGTGACCGCCCAGGACAAAGCTACCAACCGTAGCCAGCATATTACCATCACCGCTTCATCAGGTCTGAATGAAAAAGAGATTGAAAAAATGCGGAAGGAAGCGGAGGAACATGCCGAGGCAGACCGCCAGCGCAAGGAATTGATCGAAGCCCGCAATTCCGCCGATAACGCCGCCTATACAGCCGAAAAGGCGCTGCGCGATCTGGGTGAGCGCGTCCCGGCAGATATGCGCAGCCAGATTGAAGACAAGGTTCAACGGGTGCGTTCGGTAATCAATAATGAGAATACTTCTGAAATCAAACAGGCAACGGAAGACTTGATGCAGGCGGTCAGCGCTGTGGGCGCGGCAGCCTACCAGCAGGAGCCACAGCCTGAGGCAGGTCCCGAAGGTGGTGCGCAGGAGCAAAACCCGGGTGCCGACGATGAGGATGTGGTTGATGGCGAATTCAAAGAAGCCTGATTGAGATCATCCGGGGCAGATAAGACTCAGCATGTCTGCCCATCAATGGGAACCAGATGACATGTCCCCACGTGATTATTACGAAATCCTCGGCATAGGGCGCGGCGCTTCAAGCGAAGAGATTAAAGCGGCTTTTCGTCGCCTGGCGCGCCGGTATCATCCGGATGTCAGCACCGAGCCGGATGCCGAAGAACGATTTAAAGAAATCAATGAAGCGTATGCCGTACTCTCGGATGCAGATAAGCGCGCTGCCTACGATCGCTTTGGGCATGCTGGGGTGCGTGGGGCGGGAGGCGCTCAGGACTTCACCACCGTAGATTTCTCCGACCTGGCGGATTTATTTGGTTTTGGGGATTTCTTTGGATTTGGTACCCGCGGCCGGCGTACCCGCCAGCGAATGCAGCGTGGCGCAGACTTGCAGTATCAGGTCGACCTGACCTTTGAAGAGGCCGTGTTCGGGGTGGAACGCGAATTTGAGATTACCCGCGACGAAGTCTGCGATACCTGTCATGGCAGCGGCGCAGAACCGGGCACCAGCCCGGTACGCTGTTCTACCTGTAATGGCACCGGTGAAGTACGTCAGGTACGCCAGACAATCCTGGGCTCAATGGTTCAGGTAACTACTTGTGGCACCTGCAATGGCAGCGGTGAAACCATCTCTACCCCCTGCAGTACCTGCCATGGGCGAGGGATGGTGCGAAAAACCACCAAAAAGGTAGTCAAAATCCCTGCCGGTGTGGATACTGGTAACCAGATCCGCCTGGCGGGTGAAGGGCAGCCTGGTGTGAACGGTGGTCCGCACGGCAACCTGTACCTGATTATTAACGTAAAACCCCATAAGTACTTTCGCCGCAAAGACACCGACATCTTGCTGGATCTGGATATCAATGTGGCCCAGGCTACTCTGGGAGCCGAAGTTGAAGTCCCCACAGTGGATGGTCCGGCAGTATTAAAAATCCCTGCGGGCATCCAACCGGGCAAAGTGCTGCGCATGCGCGGCAAAGGAGTACCCAGTTTACGCGGCGGGGGGCGCGGTGACCAGCTGGTAATTGTTAATGTCGAGATTCCCAGCCGGTTGAACACAGAACAACGCGAGTTATTTGAGAAACTGGCAGCCAGCCTGGGCAGCGAAGTGCGCCCGGCTGAGCGCAGTTTTCTCGATTGGTTGAAGGACGCTCTGGGTGGCTGATTCCCCGCAATTACAAGGCCAGGATTCGCCCGCGGGCTGGCTGGAAGTGTCTTTAGTCGTGGATGGCGAACTGGCAGAAGCCGTGGCGGAGGTGTTTTCACGCTTTGCTCCGGAAGGCGTGGTTATTCAATCTACGGGGGTTATTCAGGATGAAACCGGTCTGGTTACGGAAACCGGGCCTCTCAAAGTATGCGCTTATTTGCCAGAAGACTCCGGGTTGGGAGATAAACGCCAACGACTGGAAGAAGCCCTCTGGTATCTCGGCAGGATCAAACCTTTGCCCGCACCAGAATATACTCGCCTGCACCAGAAGAATTGGGCGGAGGCCTGGAAAGCTCATTATCGCCCGATCCAGATTGGAAAGCGCCTGTTGATCCAGCCTGCCTGGGTGCAAGAAATTCTTCCAGGTCGTATTCCGGTGCTGATCGAGCCCGGGATGGCATTTGGCACCGGAACACACCCGACCACTCAGCTATGCCTGGAGATCCTCGAAAGTTTTCTACAACCTGGACAGAATGTCATCGATGTTGGTTGCGGCTCTGGCATACTTTCGATCGCGGCCGTGAAGCTGGGCGCAGGAAAAGTGCTGGGTGTGGATGTCGATCGCCAGGCGCTCGATTCCGCCCGTTATAACGCCCGCTTGAACGAGGTCGAAGGTTTGTTAATCCTGGAAGAGGGTTCAGTGGAACAGGTGCTGGCTGGCGATTTTAAGCTGCGCCAGGCCCCGCTGGTGCTGGCGAATATCCTGGCGACGGTTATTGTGCGCCTGCTTGACCAGGGGCTGGCTGAGCTGGTGACGCCGGGTGGATATCTGGTGCTATCCGGTATTCTCGAGGATCAGCTGGAAGGGCGGGATGGTTATATTTCCGTGTTGGAAGCCCTTTCCCGGCATTCATTGCAGGTGGTTGAAACCCGCCAGATCCAGGATTGGATCGGACTGGTCGTCCGGCGTATCTAAATAACAAGCAAGATTAAGATTGCAGCATGGCGGCTGAAGCATGTTCCCTGCCGCTGGCGGTTAATTCCAGGTGACCATTGTGGCGGATAACCCACTGGCGCTCCACCGCTTTACGCACCACCCGGGCGGCAAAATCCGGTTGCCAGCGCAGGAATTCCTGCAGGTGAACCACCTGAGCTTCCTGTTCGGCTTCCGGCGTCCCTTCATGGTTAAGTAAGTGAATGGTCAGCATGGTCTGGGCGAATAACCAGCGTTGCTCTGCTCTACGCCGGGCAATTGCCAGCATCCCGCGTTCCGGGGAGAAGAGGAAGACCAGCACGAAAAGCACCCCCGCAACCGCCGCCATTGATCCGGCAATCGAGGCATCCATGGCGATGGCGATCCAGTAACCCATTATGGCGCTGATTACCCCGACCAAGGCGCTCAGTCCAATCATCCGCGGCAGGCGGTCGGTCAGTAAATAGGCTGTGGCCGGAGGGGCGATCATCAATGCCACTACCAGCACCGAGCCGACGATATCGAAAGCGCCGACCACCGTGATTGAAACCAGGCTCATCAGGCTGTAATGTAGTATGGATGGAGCAAAACCCAACGCAGCCGCCAGACCGGCATCGAAGGTCGTCAATTTCAACTCTTTATAAAACAGAACGATGAAGAGCAGGTTAAGCAATAAGATTACCCCCATCAGATACACACCGGTCGGTCCGAGATCATATCCGTAGATGTACAGGCGGTTGAAAGGCGCCAGGGCAATTTCACCGGTCAATACCGCATCGGTGTCCAGGTGAACATCCCCGGCGTAACGCGAAATCAAGATAACGGCCAGGCTGAACAAGGCCGGGAATACCAGCCCGATAGCAGCATCTTCCTTGACCAGGCGAGTGCGTTCCAGGAGTGCTACCAGGCTGACCGTCAGCACCCCCATGGCAGCCGCTCCTACGATCAACAGCGGGGAATTCAGGTCGCCCACCAGGAAAAAGCCCAGTACAATCCCCAACAGAACCGTATGGCTGATGGCGTCGCTCATCATTGCCATGCGCCGTAACACCAGAAAAACCCCGGGCAGCGCACAGGCAACCGCGGTCACCATGGCAACTAGCTGAATATCAATATCTGCCTGGGTCATGCTTCGCTCCCCTTTTCCTGGGCAGCCTTTTCTGCTGGGGTATCGAGCGCGTGTGGGTGGAGCAGGAGAAAGGCGCGCCGGGCTACCGGAAGCCCCTCGGCAGTCAACGCCCACAGGCGATCATCTGCTCGCCGTACCAACCCCTTGGCTTCCAGCGTTTTCAGCGAACGATATACTCCGCCTCGACCGGCATTCATGGTGCGTAATACCTCGATCCTGTGGGCATATTCCAGGTTGTCATGCTGCCGGGACAGACTGTACATATCCGCCAGCACCCCATCCAGGTACAGCGTGCGTTTTTGACGTAGACGGCGCAGCGCCTGCCAGATCAACCCGCGATTGGGAGCAAGCAGCAATGAGATAAAAACAATCAAACTGATGCACAGTACGATTGTTGGACCGGTAGAAAGTCCTTCTGTGGTGCTGCTGACCAATGTTCCACTCACGCCTGCCAGTGCGCCAAACAAAGCAGCCAGGATTACCATCACACTCAGGCGATCCGTCCACTGCCGGGCAGCAGCCGCCGGCGCCACCACCATGGCGCTCATCAACACCACGCCCACTGCCTGCAGGCCAATCACAATCGCCACAACCAGCAGGGTGGTGAGCAAAATATCCAGTTTGTTCATTGAAAAACCCTGGCTCTCGCCAAATTCCGGGTCGAAGCTAAGTAATTTAAATTCTTTCCAGAACAAACCCAGGAGGAACAGAACCACGCCTGCCAGGAACACCATGGCGTAAATATCCCGAATCAAGAAGGTGGCTGCCTGTCCAAATAAGAATTTATCCAACCCGGCCTGACTGGCGTCTGGCAGGCGCTGCGTGAAGGTCAGCAGCACCAGACCGATGCCGAAAAATACCGAAAGGATCAATCCCAGGGCGCTGTCTTCTTTAATTCTCGAGCGTTTGACGATATTGATCATCATAATTGTGCCCACCCAGCCAGCCAGAATTGCTCCGACCATCAACACTACCGGTTCTTTACTGCGGGTGAATAAAAAAGCAAGCACCACGCCGGGTAATGCTGCGTGCGAAATGGCATCTCCCAACAGGCTTTGCCGGCGTAAAACAGCGAAGGAACCCAACGCGCCGCTGACAATTCCCAATACCATGGAGCCCATGGCAACTGTGCGCAAGGTGTAATTGGTGAATAAATCACTCAGGAGTTGGAAAATGTCCATCTGGTTTTGCTCTTTACCGATTGCCAGCCGGGAGAGTGCCTCCGGTGGGGCTTGTTTCTACAGCAGCGACCCCTTCAACCGGCATGTTTTCTAGATGATGATTTTGATCGCTGCGCAGAAAGCCAATCCGCCCCCCATAGGCCTTGCGCAGGTTTTCCTCCGTAAAGACCTTTTCCACCGGTCCGCAGGCAATCCGGCGTACGTTTAATAACATCACCCAATCGAAATATTCCGGAACGGTTTGTAAATCGTGGTGAACCACCACCACGGTTTTCCCCGCTGAACGTAATTCCTGCAGAAGTGTGACGATCGCCCGCTCGGTAACGGCGTCCACACCCTGGAAAGGTTCATCCATGAAATATACCTGGGCGTCCTGTACCAGGGCACGCGCCAGGAAAACCCTTTGTTGCTGCCCCCCGGATAACTGGCTGATCTGGCGATTGGCATATTCGCCCATCCCGACTTTATGCAGCGCCTCCTCCGCCTTCATTCGTTCGGATTTTCCCGGTCGTTTCAACCAACCCAGGGAGCCGTAACGCCCCATCATCACTACATCGAGCACCGTGGTCGGGAAATCCCAATCCACGCTGCCACGTTGAGGCACATAACCCACCAGGCGTCGCTGTTGCTGGTATGGTTTCCCATAAATGAGCACCTGTCCGGCTGCCGGTTGCATTAATCCCAGGATGGATTTCAATAAGGTAGTTTTTCCGGCGCCATTGGGGCCGACAATCGCCATCAGGTTGGCCTCGGGCACTTCCATATCCACATCCCATAATACAGGTTTTTCCCGGTATGCAACCGTCAGATCGGTCACCTGGATGGCGTACCTGGTTTGTTCTTGCATGTTTTCTCCAATTTGCCTGCGTGTTTATTCCCCGGAGAGTGCGTTAACAATCGTATCGATGTTATGCCGTACCATGCCCAGGTAAGTGCCTTCAAAAGTGCCGGCGTCCCCCATGGCGTCGGAAAATAATTCTCCACCAATCCGAATAGAAAATCCTTGCGCCTGAACACCCGCCTGCACAGCTTCGATATTGCGTAAAGGCACCGATGTTTCGATAAAAATTGCCGGAATCTGGCGCTCGACAATGAATCGAGACAGCGACACAACATCTGCCGTTCCAGCTTCGGTGGCGGTGCTGATTCCCTGTAAACCGCGCACCTCAAAGCCATACGCCCGGCTGAAATAGTTGAAGGCATCGTGAGCAGTGATCAACACTCGTTTTTCGGGGGGAATTCGGTTCACCTGCTCGCGAATATAAGCGTCAAGCTCAGCCATTTGGTTTAGATAAGCCTGCGTATTGCGCTGATAAACTTCGGTGTGCTGCGGGTCGAGTGCGGATAGTGAATCGCGCACCTGTTCGACTGCCAGCATCCATAATTGGACGTCAAACCAGACGTGGGGATCGTAGTTGCCTTCAAATTCCGGCGGTGATAATAATAAATCGTGCGGGATACGTTCGGTAACCGCCACAGTGATTTTCTGCGCATCATTCATGCGCTCAAACACTTTAGCCATCCCGGCTTCCAGATGCAGACCGTTGTAGAAAACAATGTCGGCTTCAGAGAGGAAGCGCACATCCCCCGCACTGGCTTTATACAGGTGTGGATCCACACCGGCGCCCATCAGCCCGGTGACCTGAACACGCTCACCACCGACATTACGAACAACGTCGGCAATCATGCCAGTTGTGGCAACAATATTAATCTTGCGATTTGCGATTTCATCGGGTAACGGAGCCGCTGCTGCGGGAGCGCAGGCAGCCAGAAGAACCGTAAAACAGGCGAGCAAGAAAAGGTAAGGTGATGCGCGATGGGTGATCATTGAAATCCTTTGATTTAGTTATGCCTAAATTTTATTTTATCTTCTCCTGGATGTCAAGCTAAAATTTTGGTGGAATTAGACCATAATAGGAGCCAAATTTTCGCCAACCAGTGGTCAAATGGCAGGTATTGCGATCAAAATGCCTGTTTGGCTTCTTTAGAATTCGATTGGATCGCTACGGCTGTGGATCGCGTTTTAGCAGGATCAGCGCAATATCGTCCAGCCTGGGTGAAGCGCCGCCAAACCGCGTTATGGCTTCGATCAGTCCCTCTTGGATATCATGGACGGTCTTCGCCATGTCTTTACCATATGCGTAGAAAGCGTCCTGCAATCGCTCTTCGCCAAAAAACTCATCGTCTCCATTTTGAGCTTCTGTAACCCCATCGGTATACAGGAGCAGCGTATCTCCCGGCTTAATTTGTAATTGCACCGGCCCCCAGGTAGCTTCAGTAAAAACCCCCAACGGGATACCCGTCCTGGTCAGACTGGTCAGATGATCCGGCCTGCCGGCATGGAGCAATAAAGGCGGGTTGTGCCCGGCGTTTACGTAATTCATTACTCCCCGTTCCATATCCAGCACGCCATAAAATGCGGTAACAAACAAACCCACGCTGGAGTCTTCCAGCATCCGCCGGTTTACGCTGGCAAACACCTCCTCCGGCCTGTCGGATAGATCGCGGGCGTATGTGCGGATCAGGGTGCGGCTGAGGGTCATGAATAACGCAGCGCCCATCCCTTTGTCCGCTACGTCTCCAATCAGGATGCCGAGACGATTTCCCGGAAGGGGGATGAAGTCATAGAAATCCCCTGAAGTCAGGTGTGCCGGCTTGAGCGTGGCTGCCAATTGCCAGCCTGCAAGTAAACTCGGTGTGCCGGGTAAAAAACTCTCCTGTATCCGGCCTGCCAGGGCAAGTTCCTTTGAGACGCGCTGGTGGGCAGCTGCTTGTGCCAGGGATTCTGTAGTAATCGCCTGCAAGCTACGTTCCACCCGATGTGCATATTCTGGCGCCTTCAATTGTTTGAATAACTCTTCGGACTGGCGCAATAAATTCTGGGCCAGCTGCAAATCTTCAGGTTCGCCGCGCAGGATCACACTATCGGCCCAATCCTTGAGCATTCTGGCCCATTGCCAGCGGAGACCGACCGGAATGATCAGTCCAATAGCTTCCTGGTAAGCGCGTTGTACCTGCAGCCAGCGTCCCAGCAGGGTATCCAGGTGTGCCTGTGCCCATAAAATCCAGGCAGCATCGAGGGGAATGGGTTCCGCACCGGCGTTTTCTCGCGCCTGATCTAAAAACCGGCGCGCCAGGTCTGCTTCATTGCGGAAGGAGTGCAACATGGAAAGCAGGCAATACAGATTTACCTTCGGCTTCATGCTGCGCTGAAATGTATCCACTGCTTCGGTGAATATCTGTAATGCCTCATCGGTGTCTTCGAGCTCCCGCCAGAGTGCCATTTCCAGCAATGTCCACCCCAACGCGTAATCGATGTCGCCCAGGTTGATTAAATCCTGCTTATTCAAAGCTTCCTGGCGGTAGCTGCGCAGTAAGGGAAGCGCTTTAGACCATTCGCCCCGGGAAGTCATTAATTCTGCCTCAAAAATTTTCAGCCAGAAGTTAGCCAGGGTCTGATCCGGGGTTTTTTCACGTAATGCTTCCAGCGCGTGCATGGCTTCTTCGACCGAATCCAGCTCGCCCAGGTTGAAGGAGACATCCGTGATGCTTAGCCGCGTAAAGAGCTCTTCCGAATAAGCACCACGCCTGTGCTGAATCTCCGCTGCCCGCCAGTAATGTTTTCGCGCCAGGCGTAAATTCCCTTTCAGACGGATGAGAATGGTTCCCAGATTATTATGCGCTCTTCCGGCGGTGGCTAACAGATTGTGATTTTCGGCCAGTTCCACAGCCTTTTCGAGCGCCGCCAGCGCTTCGTCTGGTGTAAGACTGTCTAACAGACCATAGGTTGCCAGCGTATCGGCCTGAATATTGACATTGCCGACTTTCTTGGCAATCGCTAACGCGCGCTGGCAGAGTTCTTCCAGCGCCTCATGCTTTCCGTTGAAATAACGCGCCCTGGCGGTTTCGTGCAGTAAGGCAGCCACGCCGGCGGTTTCCAGATTATCTGGCAGGCGGTCCATACCTTCTTCACAGATTACCAGTCCACCAGGAGCATCGCCGGCATACCAGGCGGCGCGCGCTGAACGGGCATACAGGCGCGCCTCAGTGTCTCGATCTTCCATCAAGCGGAAGTAGCCGATGGCCTGGCGCCAGGTATCAATCGCAGCGAAATATCGCCCCTGGTTGAATAATACCTCCCCGAGGCGCTCCAACAAGGCAGCGCGCGCCGGGTCCTGCTGGCACAATAGAAGCGCATTACGGAAATGATTTTCGGCTTCGTAGTTGGCGTAACTCGCCAGCGCTATTTCACCTGCCAGTGTATAGTATTTCACTGCCTTCTGTACTTCGTTTGCCAGGTGAAAATGGGTTGCCAGGCGGTGCGCCAATTCTTGCTCTTGTTGCGGGTAGAGCGCTTCCATTGCCTCTCCGACCTCCAGGTGGAGGCGGCTGCGATCATCCGGGAGCAATGATCCATAGATGACTTCATGGACCAGAGCATGACGAAAGCTGTATTCCAACGCCGGTCGTACCTGGGTCACCCGGATTAATCCGGCTGTTTCCAGGAGGCTCATTTGTCTCAATAGCGAGCCGCCGATGACTTTTTCCAGCAGATTTAACTGAAAAACACGACCGATGACCGAAGCTACTCGCAGAGTTTCGCGCACTTCCACTGGCAATCGATCGGTGCGCGCCATTAACAGGCCCTGTAAGGTCGCCGGTATTGCC
Organism: Anaerolineales bacterium; assembly: GCA_020061145.1. GTDB lineage: Bacteria > Chloroflexota > Anaerolineae > Anaerolineales > DRKV01 > JAGUYX01. Next base: position 10,155 of record JAGUYX010000085.1, read on the forward strand.
AGCTCCCCCATTGCTTGTTCCACTGCCCAGGTGCCATCGTGCGGCACCAGCACACCTTGACCGATTAACATGCGGATCAATTCTTCGATAAATAGCGGATTGCCTTCAGAATTTTCCAGAATCAGGCGGCGCATTTCTGTGGGTAGCTGGAGGCCAGACAGCAACGAGGCGAGTAATTTGCTGCTATCGTTCTCATTCAATGAGCGTAACTGGATTTCTGCCAGGCTATCCCCCAGAATTTCTCTTGCCTGCATCACCAGTTCCCATCCCGGGGTATCCCGGTCTGGACGGGTGACCAGGCACAGCACCAGCGGCGTGTTGGTGACCAGTGGCAGAGATTGTTTGAGAATCTGAGCCGACGAGGGATCTGCCCAGTGAAGATCTTCAACGACCAGTACTACAGGTTTTTGCTCTGCCAGGGCTTTGAGCAGTGCGGACAACGAAGAGAGGTATTGGCTCTGCAGAGCAGCCGGGTCGAGTATATTCACCCGTTCCTGGTCTGCGCCTTCCAGAGGAAGAGAAATCAGATGAGCAAGATAAGGATATACTTCATCGGGTTGGTCGAATAAACCGGTAACCAGGCGACGCAGGTTTTCCCTGGCTTCTTCGGTTACGCCACAATTCGGCGTTCCAATCATGTTGTAGAGCAGGTCCACCACCAGCCGGTAGGCTGATTTTTGTTCGTAAGACTGCCCCCGCACCCGAAACCAGTGATAAATGGATTGGTCGCCTACCTGGAAGCAGGTTGATAACCACTCATCTACCAGGCGCGTTTTTCCGATACCCGGTTCCCCCAGAATTAATATTCCACGACCTAACCCGGCATGGGCTGTCTCCGTCAGGTGTTGTAAGGTGCGTAATTCAGACTCTCGGCCGACCATTTTGCTTTCCAGACTGCCTAATCCCCGCGGACGGCTGGGTTCTGCTGTCATCTTGATCAGCTGGTAAACGCAAACCGGATCTGTCTGCCCTTCGATCTGGATCATGCAGAAGACTTTAGTTTCAACAAAGGGAGCCACCAGCGTCTGCGTCTCCTCAGCCAGGGCAATTGATCCCGCGGGAACGAGCGTCTGGATGCGCGAGGCCAGATTAATCAGATTTCCAACGGGGCGATATTCGTATTTTAAATCCTGAGCTACGGAGGTAATGATCAGTGGCCCGGTGCTCAAGCCGATGCGCACCGAAAATGGAATCTTCCTCTCGCGATCCAATTCTTGCGCAAAATCCTGGCTGGCATAGAGTAAATCCACCGCGGTATATAAAGCTCGTACCGGATCATCTTCATGGGCCACCGGAGCGCCAAAAAAAGCCAGAATGGTGTCTTCCTGAACCCTGGCAAGTGTGCCCTCATAACGATAAATCAATGGATAAAACCGGTCGAACGCCTCGGCTAATATGCCCGAATATCCTTGTTCGCCCAGAGTTTCTTTCAGCCGGGTGGAGCCAACCACATCCAGGAAAAGAGCTGTCACGATGCGTTGCTCCCCAGCCAGATAAGCAGAGGCGCGCACTTTCTCCGCCAACGGAGCCGGGGCTGCGGCAGTAAGCTGGGTAAGACGCGCGGCGTCCACCTGTGTGGAACGACTGACAGGTTGCCCGCAATTCATACAAAAATGAGCATTAGGCGGTAATTCTGCCTGGCAATTGGCACAACGAATCGCCAGGGCGGTACCACAATTCAGGCAAAATCGTGCCCCGGAAGGGTTTTTCGTCTGGCAAACCGGACAGTTCATCAAGGTTTCTTTTTTGTAAATTTAGAAAATCAAGCCCAATAACAATCGGCGAACACTAAACAAAAACCAATTTTCATTTGCCGGGTCAGTTCCGAGTAAATTCCACGCTAATCAATTTACCACAGCTTTTATCCTGCGTCTAATTGTTAATTGTGGAGGATTTTCGGATATGGGCGTAGCTTATTTTTATTAATCGTGTTTTAATATTTGCTGTGGTTTGGTTCTTC
>JAGUYX010000197.1 GCA_020061145.1 Anaerolineales bacterium
GAGCGAATTTCATCCAGGCGGTTCAGCAATTCCAGGTTCTGGTCTACGGTTTTACCAAAACCGATCCCGGGATCCAGAATAATATGCTCTGCGGGGATTCCGGCGTGCCGGGCTATGGCGACGCTCTCCATCAGTTCACGGCGGATATCCTGGATCAGGTCGTCGTATGGCACATCGATATACCGCCCACCCAACCGGGCGCGGATTTCCGCATGCACTTTCGTGCTGCGGTTGTGCATCAAGATCACCGGCGCGCCAGCCGAGGCAATCACACCCGCCAGTTCCGGATCAGCTTTCAGCCCCCAGACATCATTGACCAGATGAGCGCCTTCGGCCAGCGCCTGCCTGGCGACTTCGGCTTTATACGTGTCCACGGAAATTAACACCGGTAACTCGGCGGCAATTGACCGGATCACGGGGATGACGCGCAGCAATTCTTCTTCCACAGCCACTGGCTCCGCCCCCGGACGGGTGCTCTCACCGCCAACATCCACAAAATCGGCGCCGCTGCGGACAAATCGCCTGGCTAATTCCAGGGCGGCCTGCTGAACCTCCCCCTCACCGATCAACCCATCACCGGAAAAACTATCCGGGGTGACGTTGATAATACCCATCACGTAAGTGCGGCTGCCCCATTCCAGGGTGCGGTTCGCGACGGTTAAGGAACCCGCTAAAGACAACGACCCACCTCTCAGACCAGTAAATTGATCGGTCGATTTAACCAGGCTTCAGCTTCATCCAGATCGGTAAAAATGCGCAACTCCACACCCCCACTGGATGTCAGGTCTGATATGCGCTGGATTTTTTGGCTCATCACGCGATTGCTCACCACGACTGCCACACGGATATTGCGCGAGGATGGATCGCTGTTGGCTTCAATCGCCATATCGATCGCTTCTTCGGGGATGTTGGGTAAAGCGCGCAAATCGTATAAGTTGCGCGTCAGGCGGTCGGAATCAAACAGGTGATCCAGCGCAAACTGGCGCCAGACTTCCAGGGTGTCTTCATTGACTTCGGTGAACCAGAAGTTCATCCCGCCATCCGGGCGGCGCTCCACCGTAAATCCGACCCCTGGATCGGGGAGCCACTTTAATGGTTTCAACTCCTTATCAGTCATTTAATTTTCTCCGGTGAATGTTGTGGGTTGGCGGTATCCTGTTTTAATAGGAAGGATCCCTTGTTGATCGATATCTTCAGCCAGTTCCCGGATCGTCTTTCCCAAGACCGGGTGCACCCAGTTGGAGGCGATATCCAGAAGCGGCACCAGGACAAAGGCCCTTTCGTGCAAATGCGGGTGTGGAAGGGTCAGTTTTTTACTCTCCAGCACCCAGTCATTATAAAATAACAGATCCAGGTCGATCAGCCGCGGCCCATACCGAAATGTTTTCTGCCGCCCTAAATCCAATTCAATATGCTTCAATGCGGCGAGCACATTTTGGGGCGATAATTCTGTTTTTCCATGGATAACCTGGTTCAGAAATGCCGGTTGTTGGGCATATCCCCAGGGCGGGGTCTCAAAGACCCGCGAGGCCGCTTCGATTTCGATAAAGTCTGCCAGCTTTAAACGAGCCAAACGCAAATTGTCCAGGCGGTTACCCAGATTGCTTCCCAGGGCGATAAAAACAGTCTGGGACATGGCTTACACCCGCTCGATCAGCGTGGCAATGGCCATCCCGTGCCCGATACACATGATTTGCAAACCCAACCGCCCGCCGCCCCGCTCCAGTTCGTACAGCAATTTCGTCATCAGGATGGCTCCGGTGGCGCCCAGCGGATGACCATGAGCGATCGCGCCGCCATTCGGGTTCACCCGGTCCAGGTCAGCCTCCAGCTCCTGCGCCCAGGCCAACACTACCGGGGCAAACGCCTCGTTAATTTCGATCACAGCGATGTCTTCGAGAGACAGCCCATTTTTTTGCAACAGCCGCCGGGTCGCCGGAATTGGCCCGTCGAGCATCAAGACCGGGTCGGAGCCTACCACCACCCGGGAACGAATCACCGCCCGCGGGAGCAAGTTGTACTTTCCTACCGCCCGGGCGGAAGCCAGCACCAGAGCCGCCGCCCCATCGCTGATCTGGCTGGCGTTACCGGCGGTGATCACGCCATCTTCCTTAAACACCGGTTTCAGGGAACCGATTTTCTCCCGGTCAGGCGGCATGCGCACACCCTGATCGATCTCGAACAAACTGCCATCCGGTAAAAAGATGGGCAGAATTTGATCCTTCCAGTACCCGGCCTGGATGGCATGTCCGGCGCGCAGGTGGCTGGTATAGCTGTAATCATCGAGTTTCTCCCGGCTGAGCTGCCATTTCTCGGCCATCAATTCGGCGCTGAAACCCTGATGCACCAATGGATAGGGGAAATCCGTAGGAAATTGCGCCGGCCAATCTGATCCGATCGGCTGGTGAGACATCATTTCAGTGCCGCCGACCAGAACCAGATCCATATCCCCGGCAAGGATCGCCTGGGCGCCAAAATGGAGCGCTTGCTGACTGGAACCGCACATACGATTGAGGGTAACAGCCGGCACCTGCACCGGAAAACCGGCCTGTAACACCGCCAGGCGCGCCAGGTTTGCGCCCTGATCGCCAACCGGCGTCACAACCCCCCAGATCACATCTTCCACCTGCTCTGGCGAGATACCGGCGCGCCTGACTGCTTCTTGCATAACTCGCCCGGCCAGATCCAGCGGTTCGAGGGGGTATAATGCTCCGGCGCCCATCTTTCCACTGGCTATCGCAGTTCGCACAGCAGATAGAATAAAAACTTCCGGCATGGATATAGCATACCATGAATAAGACTTCTCCGTTAGAATGAGGGCGTTGCTAAAGATCGGAGGCAGAAAATGGCGGATGAAACCCAGGATTTTCTCCCAGAACTTGAAGGTTACCGGGCAGGCTTTGTGGCGGTGATGGGACGACCCAATACCGGTAAATCCACCCTGATCAACGCCCTGTTGCGCCAAAATATCGCCGCGGTTTCCCCCAAGCCCCAAACTACCCGAAAAAGGCAGATGGGCATTCTCTCGCTGGATGACGGCCAGATCATTTTTGAGGATACACCCGGCGTCCATCGTCCTCTGCACAAACTGGGAGAATGTATGAACCAGGAAGCGATCGATGCCCTGGAGGATGCTGACCTGGTAATATTTCTGGTCGATGCCAGCCAGCCGCCGCACGAAGAAGAAAAAACTCTGGCAGAAGTGATCCGACGTTTACCCGGCGTCGCCGCAACCCCGGTCATTCTGGTAGTGAACAAAATCGATCTGATCGATCAAGAAACCCTGGCTGACCGGCGCACAGAATATCTGGAATTGATGCCAGACGCTATCCCGATCAGCATTTCTGCCACACAAGGGTTACACCTGGATGAATTGCTGAAGACGATTCTGGCGCACTTACCGGAGCACCCACCCTTTTTCCCGCTGGACCAGACCACCGACCTTTACGAGAAAGACATTGCCGCCGACCTGATTCGAGCCGCTGCATTAAACATTCTGCACCAGGAAGTGCCCTACAGCATTGCAGTGCGGATCGATGAATACCAGGAACGGAATGAGCACGGAGCTTATATCGTCGCCACCTTGTTTGTCGAACGCGAGTCGCAGAAGGGCATCGTGATCGGGCAGGGAGGCGCTAAGCTCAAAGAAATCGGTACAGCAGCCCGTCAGGAAATCGAAGCGATGAGCGGGCGCAAGGTGTTTCTAAAATTGCGGGTCAAAGTGCGCAAAAACTGGCGTAACGACCGGAATGCCTTGCGCCTGTTCGGCTACAACCTGGATAAAGTCCAACCCATTTTCGAAGAATGAGCAATATCCTGCTATTCCTGGGTCTGGTGAGCGCAATTCTGGACTGGTATGCTGTTTA
>JAGUYX010000244.1 GCA_020061145.1 Anaerolineales bacterium
AAAGCTCAACCGTACCTGTGTACTTTGCAGTATAGACAGGCTGGCAGAGTTTGTCAATTAACAAAAACGCGAAAAGCTGAAAACACAGAAAGGAAGGTAAATTAACCTTGTTTCACGTGAAACGTTATCCGGATTCCCCCGAGGAAGGTTTCACGTGAAACCATCCATCACCAGACCCCGTTGCGGCGTCCCCAGCCTTCCAGGGCTTCGTCCACTCGATCCAGATACACATCCAGTGCTGCTACCCGCTCAGGCAAACGCTCGGCGACTAAGCCCAGCGCACGGCAGGCGGCCTGCCAGGCTTGCCAGGTCTTTTCCTGCGTCTCCAATCCAGCGGCCAGGCGCGTCCAGCCACGGATTAAGATCCAGGCAGCCGCGGAGGTTTGTCCTTCCAGCAGACAGGTTTCGATTGCCTGCTGATAATATCCCCTGCGTATACTTGCCACGCTCACTTCCGGCCCTGAATATCCCTCAAATGCTTTGCCCCAGTCTGGCAACCAGCCCCGGATAATCTCAGGGGACAGGTCAGCAGCGCCGAATAACGATAACCAATCCGGGTAGAGACTCTTTTCCAGGCTCTCATCCAGCCTTCCCGCCAGGCGCGTGAGAAAACGCCTTTCGGTAAGCGGCGCCCCGTCCAGCAAAACCAATGCATTGGCGGCATTCTCCAGGCCGGACAGGTACGCCTCGATATTCCATGGGGTGATGTCAGCTGATCCGGATGCCAGCTTTCGACAAATTTGCTGGCTTTTATCCAGCAATCCCCGGGCACGCGCCAGCCGGTACTCAGCCCGATCAAACAAGCCGCGCACAGAAGCCTGGGCAAACTCCATAAAATGGTAGGGGTCATAGAGAATCTGTGCGCCGGCGATGTCGGTGCCCAACCACGGATGCATGCGCAGGTTGCGCGGCGAATGGTAAACATCACGATCGTGATGGGCGATATCCAGGTGCACCTGCTCGCTGAGCGGTCGCAGCTCCCGCGCGACTTTCGGCGGGGAATTCCATACAAACACCAGGTCGATGTCTGTCGTTCCTCCGATCAATGGCTCCGGCTCCAGTATCGAGCCGATCAGGTAAACAGACAGCAGGTCATGGCGCGCCCGTCCTTCCTGAAGAGCAATATCCCGGGCAATACCTAACAAGATCTGGCGGTTAATCCGCATATTTTCCCCCGCCCAATGAGCCTGCGACTGATTACGCAGTCGCAGTTTATTCCGCTGTTTCGATTTCCAGCGGCAGTTCCGGCTGGAATGGCGCCAGTTTTAATGTCTGGCGAATGCGATTTTCCACCCACTGTAAGCTGGTGGAGTCATGCACATAATCAAGATCCGTCGTATCAATCGCCAGCACCGGCGAACGCCAGCTGCGCGATGTATAAAAGGATTCGTAAGCCCGGTTCAGCTCATCGATATACGCACGGTCCATATTCCGCTCATAAGCCCGATCGCGCAGGGTAATTCGCTGCATGAGCACATCTGTGCTGGCGCGCAAATAAACCACCAGCTCGGGAGCGGGAATTTTTTCGGCCAGCGCCGCGTGCAGGCGATCATAAGTATCCAGTTCGTCGCCTTGCAGATTTATGCGCGCAAATAAAGCATCTTTGTCGAAGGTATAATCGGCGATCAGGCTGGTCCCGTTGCGCAGTAATTCTGGCACTTTATTGCGCTGCTGGTCGTAACGGCTGAGCAGGAAAAAAATCTGCGTTTGAAAGGCGTAGCGCGCTCGATCTTCATAAAATTTTGCGAGAAATGGATTTTCGTCAAATTCTTCCAGCAACACCCGGGCTTCAAAGGCCGGCTGGAGCAGCCGGGCCAGCGTGGTCTTACCTACTCCAATAACCCCTTCAATGGCGATATACATGCGGTCAGGATCCTGTTAATTGGGATTTGCCCTGCGGTGGATAAGCCCGTGGAGCATTTTGTCTAAGGATACCAGCGAACCCCCGGGCTGACAATAACTGGTGCCGGGATGAAATAACTCAGGTTTGAGCGAAGGTGCCGTTGCGCAGGTCAATGAACACCTGCCGGATTTCTTCCTCGGTATTCATCACAAAAGGCCCATACGGAACGATCGGCTCTTGGAAAGGCGCTCCGGCCATCAACATAAACCGGGCGTGATGATCCGCGGCGGCCTGGACGCGAACCAGGTTCCCATCTCCGAATACCGCCAGCTTGACGGCCTCTACAGCCTGACTGTCCTCCTCTGCCTGACTCCCAAAATATCCCTTGCCTTCGAATAAATACGCCACCACGGTATGGCTGTCCGGCACCGGCAAATCAATTTTTTGACCCGGCTGCAGGGTGACATCCACATACACCGGTTGGGCGGCTATTTCGGTCACCGGCCCTTTGATCTCCTGGTATTCGCCCGCCACCACGCGTATCTGGTGACCTCCTTCTTCCAGGACAGGGATTTCTGCAGCGGTAACTTCCTGGTAGCGCGGCGGGCTCATTTTCTGGGCGGCTGGCAAATTTACCCACAACTGGAAACCGATCACGTTGCCACTCGGGCCGCGGCGGGGCATTTCTTCGTGTAATATGCCGCGTCCACTGGTCATCCATTGCACATCACCCGGCCCAATCACACCCATATTGCCCAGGCTATCGCGATGGCGGACATTGCCTTCCAGCATGTAGGTTACGGTTTCGATCCCGCGATGGGGGTGAGTGGGAAAACCTTTGATCGGACCCTCCAACGGATCGTTAAATGCAAAGTGGTCGAACAACAGGAATGGATCAAAAGGGTTGGCGCGAGATGGGCCAAACGAGCGCCTCAGGAGCACGCCCGCGCCTTCGATGACAAATTGGGGCTCGATCAACTGTTTAACCTGACGTATCGATTCAGCCATACGGGTTTTCCTTTGTTTTTTCTGATAAATAATATCCGTATTGTATCAAATCCAGGCACTGGCGTTGCAAGCCTTTCAAGGAGACCAGTTGAGCATAACCCAAAACACCGGGTGGTCGGTAACCGATTCCGGCGGCGGCAGGTAAACCGGCTGGCGCACCGTCAATTGCGGCGACACGAAAACATGGTCGATGAGCTCAGCTTCCTGCAATTCGGGAGGCAGCCCCGCGGCAGGGGAATCGTCCGCCTCGCGCCAGGCGTGCTTATACTCTGCATCAATCCATTGCAACGGTTCATCAGACCAGCGCAGGTTAAAATCCCCCAATAAGATCACATTCTCTAACCCGGCAGCCTGAGAGAGCAGCTCACGGGCGAAAACCTGCCTGGCTGTATCCGAGCCATCCGGGTGCACGTTGAAAATCGCCAGCCGCCTGTCCCCGACCTGTATCTCTGCGGCTGCCGTCCCAATTTCGTCCTGGTCGCTGTAACTGAAAATGGCACGCGTGTTTTCGAGGGGGAAACGGGAGAGGATGGCCGTGCCATAGGTGCCGGTTACCGTCTTCGGCCCATAATAACTGGTATATCCGAGCCGGTTGGCGTAAAAACGCACATAATCGTTGTTGCCCAATGAGATACGGGCAGAATCGCTCTCTTGTAAGGCGAGAATATCCGGGTTGACCCGCTGGATCAAAGCCAGCTGCCGCAGATAGGCTTTTTCGCCCCACCTATCATTCGCCTGCTGGATATTGGCGGTCATCACGACCAACGGGCCGGTTCCCGGCTGTGCTTCGTTTCGCTGTTCATCCAGCCACACTCCGGCGATCGTTCCTAGGAGCAGGATCGCTCCCAGCCACCACAGGCGAGGAGTTCTGTGCAACTGGGCGGATTCATTATCAACCGGCAGGGTGTACTTTCTGCGCACCAGCAGGCTGGCAAGGGAAACCATACCTGCCAGCGTTAATAATGAAACCCAGAATCTGTTCCGAAAGAATGGGCTCACCGGTTCGACATATCCCCAGACGTTGCTGAAAATATTCATGAAGATAACTGCCACAAGTATCGCCACCCCCCATAAAAAGCCCGGTGCCAGCTGGCGAGGGGTAATCGTTCCACTGCACAGCACCCTGGAGAACAGGGCAAAATCTGCATAAATAACCGGAAAGAGCAGCAACATCAAGACCAGTGGAATTTGCTGCCCAATTGTTGGCGTTCCCACCACCACCGCAGGCGATTCAGGGGTGGGTGGAAAAGGGAAGGTGTGCACCAGGATGGTGGCGGTCAGAGCCAGGGTAAACATCACATTCCAGGCGAATAAAACCGGGGTTGTAATTCGCGCCTGCCAATCCGGCCAATACACTGGCGCCATCAGCCATAAAAATGTCAGCATGGCGACCGCAATCACCACCAGACGGTAATCGCTTTCTGTCCAACGCGCGATCACACCCGGACTGGAGAACACAATATAAACCAGCCCCAGAATTCCCATCACCCCGATTGATGCACCTGTGACTCCCTCAACCTTTGCCGTACTCTGTGAAGCCAGCTGCCAGGGGATAACCAGAATGACCAGCCCTAAAAACACTCCCAGAACCCACCCAATCCAGGCAAAATCGGGCGTCAGGGAAATGTCCAGGGTGGAATAAACTGAGCGTAACAGGATGGATCCAGCCACGGCAAGCGCCAGAGCAGGGGAACCGTATTCATAGCCCGGCTTTTCACCCGGTCGATGGAAAGCAGTTAGCATCACCGGCAACAGGATCAACGCGGCGCCGCTGCCTGCACCGGAAGCAAGCATACGCGGAACTGTGGGCAGATACGGAATCAGCCCGCGCCCGAAAAATATGAGTACATATGCCAGCCAGACCAGCCAGCGGGGAATACGCTCCTTAAAGGGCAGGAGCAATAGCGGGGTAAAAAAGAACAAAACCCCCAGGGCTTTTTCATCCAGGGAAGTATTAAGCAATTCAAGAATATATACCGCTTCAACCAGCGTTGTGGCGGACTGTATGAAAAAGAGGAGTAGAATGCTCAGGCCCAATATGGGAAGATACAAACCTCGCATTTACCTGCCCTCCACCTCGTTTGTAGCACAAAAATTCACCAGATAAAACCCCCTGATTTTAAAAAAGATATGGCATCGGCAGGCAAGTGTTTGTATAATACACGGGCTTTTTCATCCAGAAATATAACCGCTACAGGACACTGCGCCGATTGGCGGGGACATTCATGCAAACACCCACAACCAAAATATCCTTACTGACGCCGCTGATGCGTTGGTTTTTATTCGCCATGGTGCTGGCCAATATCGCCGGGGCCATGTTCCCGATGCTGATACCCATTTACCTGACTGAGCTGGGCGCCAGCGTTGTTCAGGTGGGGATGGTCTTCACCCTTTCATCGATCGTCATTCTGTTGCTGCAAATATTAGGCGGCTGGATTTCAGATAATATCGGCCGTCTGAGGGCAATTGCGATCGGCAGCGTGGGGGGGATTATCGGCTATACCGCCATGTTCCTCGCCCCGACCTGGCAATGGATGCTGGTCGCGCTGACCATTTCCCAGATTCCCTATGCGCTGGTTGGCCCCAGTTTCGGTGCCTTTATCGCCGAAAACTCAACCGTTGAAAATCGGGGAAAGGTTTACGGGGTCACCGACACCATTTTTCAAATTACCGGGGTGTTAGGCCCGCCCCTGGGCGGTTTCCTGGCAGGTCGTTATGGCTTTCGAGTCATGCTGCTGGCTGGGGTGATATTGTACAGCCTGGCAGCCGGCTTACGCATCTGGATGGCAACCACGATGAAATCGCCGGCGGAAGTGGAATCCAGAGGTCTCTCGGTTTCATCGCTCAAGGGCAGCGTACGCGGCATGCTGGCCATGCTGCTTGGCGGCGGGGTGATTACCTGGATTTTCGTCACGGATGGGGTCAGAGATGTGGCTTTCCGGCTCTCCAGCGAGCTCCAGCCTCTCTACCTGGAAGGGATTGGCGGTCTCTCTCTGGAGCAAATCGGGGTGTTGGGTTCCATTTTTTCTATTGCCATGATGTTCACGCCGGTTCTCTCCGGCCGCATCGCCGACAGGTACGGGGAACGCCTGCCGATCTCAGCGGGATTCCTGATGGTATTCGCTGCGTTCATGCTCTTCTTACAGGTCAGCGATTTCTTCGGATTCGCCCTGACCTGGGTGATATTCGGCAGCGGCGTGGGTCTGCTCAGCCCGGCTTACCAGTCCCTGATCTCCAAAGTGGTGCCGCAACGCTCCCTGGGCATTTTCACCGGGCTGTTTCGCTCCAGCCTTGGATTGATCTCGCTGCCGGCTCCCTGGATTGGGGCAAAACTATGGGAGCGTTTTTCTCCCCAAACTCCGTTTATGATCACCGCCATCATCTCTTTATTGACGGTTATTCCCACATGGTTGTTCTTTAAAGTGCCAGATGAACCACAAACAACACCTTCGCCGGAGGAGATTGCAGAAGCGACAGTCACGCCGGCTGATATCCCACCGGTATAAAAATTCTGAACCAGCAGGCAATCTTGGCCTGGCAATCAAAAACTACGCCCTGTGCAAACGTTTGCACAGGGCGTAGTTAAATCTCAGCAGGAACAGCCTTTTTCGGCTAATTCAACTCACCGGTAAAGCTTCCAGTTTGGTAATCATCTCATGGATCACATCGAATCCGCCCTGCCAGAACGACGCCTGGCGGGCATCCACCCCGGCTTTTTCCAGGACACGCATTGGCGCTTCGGATCCACCGGCGGAGAGCAATTCAATGTAACGCGGCTTGAAGGCGTCTCCTTCTGCCTTGTATCGCTGGTAGAGCGAAAATACAAGCAACTGGCCGAAGGCGTAAGCGTAAACGTAAAATGGGGTGTGGTAGATATGCGGAATGGAAACCCATTCCCAGCGAAACTCGTTTGCCACTTCAACCGCATCCCCGAATTGAGTATCCAGATTCTGCATATACGCGGCGGCAAGCTCATCCACCGAAGCTCCCTGACGGATCATCTCGTGGGCGGTGCGCTCGAACAGGGCAAAGAAAATCTGGCGCAGGATGGTGGCGTAAGCATCGTCTACCTGGCGGAACAGCAGGTCGCGGCGTACGGTTTCGTCGGTTTCTTCGGCCAGCAAACGATCAACCAGGATCATTTCTCCAAACGTGGAGGCGGTTTCTGCCAGGGGCAGGTTCGATTGGAAGGTTAACATGCTGTGGTGTGTAGCTAACAGGCTATGGATGGCATGCCCCAGTTCGTGCGCCAGGGTAGCCACGTCATCCGGGCGTCCCTGATAATTGACCAGCACCCAGGGCGTCAGGTCGTTGGTGACCGGCCAGCAGAACGCTCCGCCCTGTTTTCCCTTACGCACTTCGCTATCCAGATGTCGATCCTGAAAAACCTGGAGGGCAAGTTTGGCTAAACGCGGCTCGAATTGCTGGAAAGAGTCCAGCACAGTCTCTGCCGCCTGCGCAAAAGTATAGGTTTTTTCTGACCTGGCGACCGGAGCGTACACATCGTAGCGTCGCAGGCGATCCATCCCCAGCCAGCGCGCCTTCAACCGGAAATAACGCTGGAAAATGGTTGCATTTTTTTCGCTGACTTCCAGCAAGGTGTCGATCACTTCATCGGGTATATCGTTGATCAGGTTGCGCGTCCCGATGGGAGAGGAGAAATGGCGCATCTCCACGTTTTCGTTGTGCCAGTCTCGTGTGATGGCCTGGTAAATCTGCCCCAGGATCAAACCATCCTCCCCGTACACCCGGTAAAGCTCCTGGTAAGCCCGAGCGCGCAATGCCGGGTCGTGATGGCGCGCAAAAACCATTAATTCCCCGCGCGTCAACTCCTTAATTTCCCCGTCTACCTCCACCTTGAACACATAACGGTTGGTGAGGGTGTCATAAAGCCTTTGGAGTGCCTGCACGCCGGTTACATTCTTGATATTAATCACTTTCTCTTCGGGTTCGCTGAGCGTATGGGGCTTGAACTTGCGCTGCGCTTCCAACCAATAACGGTAATCTCCGGCGATAGCCATCAAGCGGTCTGCGTTTTCGTCATCCAGTCCCTTCCACCAGAGTGTGAAAAACAGGGTGCGGTTCTCGTTCTCGGCCAACAATTGCTCTACCCTGGCGCCGAAAGTCTGCGCCTGCTGGTTCTGGGTATTTTCTGCAAACCATAAGCCGGCAAAGCCATACAACCTGTTCGCCAGCTTGTTGATTGCCTCGTATTGTTTGACGATCTCCAGGAACTCGCCGGTAGAGATGTCAGCGGTCAAGCGCTCCCGCAATCCGGCAAATTTTTCTACCCT
>JAGUYX010000068.1 GCA_020061145.1 Anaerolineales bacterium
ACCGTCTACTATTACACCCCGAAGCAGGTGGAGCAGGCCTTTGGGCCGGATTACCGCCGCCTGGCCATCGAAGGGCTGTCGGTTATCACGCCCCCGGCGGAAAGCAAAAACCTGGCCAAACGCCACCCGCGCCTGTATGGGGCGCTGGCCTGGCTGGACGATCGCCTGGCTCCCCGCTGGCCCTGGTGGGGTTGGGGGGACTTTTTCGTCATCTCTTTACGTTACCGGCCGGGGCAGAGCTAACCATGCCGGTGGCCTCTGAGGCGCGGGTTAACCGTGAACGGCAGAAAGCGCCCGGCCCCCTGAGCCTGCACCCGGCGAAACAACTGGGGATCAATACCGCCTGGCTGCTGCTCGCCCGGATTGGCGCGCAGCTAATGATGGCCGCCTTCACCATCCTCCTGGCGCGCCGCCTGGGAGAAGCCGGGTTGGGCGGATACGCCTTTATCGCCGCGGCGGTCTTCCTGGCCAACGGGCTCACCAGCTTCGGCAGCGACACGCTGCTCGTGCGCGAGATCGCCGCCACCAAAGACCTGTCCCTGCTCGCGCCTGCTCTGGCCTTGCAACTAGCTCTCTCCGCCGCCAGCGTGGCTTTTTTCTTTGTTTTCGCCCCCGGGCTGCCCAACCCGGGAGGGGAAACCCAACCGGCGCTGCAAATTTACAGCCTGGCCCTGTTTCCCCTGGCGATTTACACGGTAACCAGCGCTGCCCTGCGCGGCTACGCGCAGATGGAGCGGTACATGTGGCTGAACCTGGCCGCAGCCGGCCTGCAACTTTGCCTGGCCTGGTTTTTCATCCGCCCCGGAGGCAGCCTGACGACCCTGGCCTGGTTGCTGCTGGCGGCGCAAACGGCTGTGGCCTTGCTGGCGCTATTCTTTTTAGCCCGCCTGCCCGGTTTTTTCCCGCACTGGCAGACCTCCGCCGGACGGGTTTTCAGGCTGGCGCGGTTGAGTGCGCCGATTGCTGCGCTTGCCGCGCTCAGCCTGCTGTACCAGAAGCTGAGCATCCTGCAGTTGAGCGCGCTGGCCGGGGTCGCGGCGACCGGCTGGTTCTCGGCTGCCCTGCGTATGGTGGAAGCTTCCAAATTGGGGCACCTTTCCCTGTTTGGCGCCCTGTTCCCGGCCATGTCCCGCAGCAAAGCCTCCCCCGGGGAGGCGACCCAACCCTGGCACAGCGTTTTTTCCGCCAGCTGGAAATTGCTTATCCTGTTCGCCGGGACAGGTTCGCTGTTATTATTCGTCCTGGCGGGCTGGCTGGTCCCGTTCTTCTATGGCCCCAGCTTCGCGCCGGGTATCCCGGCGCTGCGCACCCTGGCCTGGCTGCTGGTCCCGTACACCCTCAGCGCCTATCTCTCCCTGGACATGCTGGCAGCCGGCAGGGAGAAGCAAATCGGCGTGGCTTTGCTGGGCAGCCTGGCCGTCCTGGCAGCGCTCAACCTGGCCTGGATCAAACCCTATGGTATGTTGGGGGCTTCCCTGGCGACCCTGCTGGCCGAGTGCGTCCAGGCGGGTTTATTATTCCTTCTGAGGAGCAGGCGATGAGTTTCCCCAACTATCCCGAGAAGCACAACCTGCGGGCGGTTTTTACCGCCCAGGATATGGTCGTTTACCGCAGCCAACTGGGTCGCCTGCCCAAAGCACCGGGGCTGGAGAATGTGCTCATCTGCCTGCAAAGAGGCTTGCCCGAGCGCCGCCGGGTGCGCTGGCGGCATTCCTACCGCCCGGCGGGCAGGCTGATGGGCGATTTATACCTGCTGAAGAAAAGCGGCGGGAAAACAGCCGTGCTGACCAACATCGGCATTGGCGCGCCCCAGGTGGCGTCCCTGGTGGAAGAGCTGATCGCCCTGGGAGCCAGGCGGTTGGTGCTCATGTCCCTGGCGGGCGGGCTGCAGCCGGATCTGAACGCCGGGGAGGTCGTGGTGTGTGAGCGCGCCATCCGCGACGAAGGTGTCTCCCACCATTACCTGCCGCCGGCGAAACACATCCAGGCCAACCCGGAGCTGGTGCAGGAATTGGTCGCAGCCTTAACCCGGCGCGGGCTCAAGCACACGGTCGGCGCAAGCTGGAGTACGGCAGCCACCTACCGGGAAACCGAAGCGGAAATTCGCCAGTACCAGACGGAGGGAGTGAAAACGGTGGAAATGGAGGCGGCGGCGTTGTTTGCCGTTTGCCAGTGCAGGGGCGTCCAGGCGGCTTCGATACACGTGGTGGGCGACAGCCTGGCGGAATACCGCTGGCAGGCCCCCCGGGACGTGAACCCCATCGAGCGCGCCCTGGAGGCGGTCTACGACGTCGCGATCGAGGTGTTGGGTTAGCGGCAGGGCGAGGGGCATTCCCCCGCGGAATCAGGTGACGGGCAAGCCCCCGTGCGGAGCCCCCGCCCGTTACGCGCCGCCCGGGTCGCAGGCGTTTTGGAATGGCGCGCAAATCTTTTCGCAAATCTTGCGGAAATGATAACCATAAATTGCCAGGGTCACCGCCTGGGGGAACAGCCTGGGACGGCGGAATAAAGTCCAGAACAGCAGCCCCCAGAACTGGGCGCGTTCTTTGCCCAGGATACCCAGTTGATAAACCGAACGCAGGAACGCTTTCAGGTACATGCCGGTTTGGTTAAGGTTGAAGGGCATTTTGATCTGCGGCGGGCGGTAATCCTGCAAAAAAAGCCTCACCCGCCGGTAATAATGCTCCGGCAGGTAGATGGTCTCCAGCACGGAGCGGTACCCCTGCCGTAATGCATCCAGCCCCATCAGCGGCTGAACGTTGGTTGTGCCGTCCACGTTATCCCCCGAAAGCCGGGCAAACAGGCGGCCTTCCTGTTGCATCCGTGCGTAAAGCCCGGTGCCCGGAGGCGCCTGTAACAAACCCACCATGGCGGTGACAATGCCGCTTGTCTGAATAAAGTCAATCTGGCGCTGGAAGATCGAAGGTTTATCGGCGTCGAAACCGACGATAAAGCCCCCCTGCACCTGCAAACCGGCGCGCTGGATGCGCCTCACATCCCCCACCAGATCGCGCTTCAGGTTTTGCTTTTTGTTGCAGCCCGCCAGGCTATCCTCGTCCGGCGTCTCGATACCGATGAAAACCGTGGTAAACCCGGCCTTGACCAGCAACCGGATCAATTCCGCATCGTCCGCCAGGTTGATCGAGGCTTCGGTTGAGAAGGTGATTCCCCGCTTGCCCGCCTGCCACTGGATCAGGGCAGGGAGCAGCTCGGATTTCAGGATTTTTTTGTTTCCGATGAAGTTGTCATCCACAAAGAAGATGCTGCCCCGCCACCCCAGCCGGTACAGGCCGTCCAGCTCGGCGATGATCTGCCGGGTTGATTTGGTGCGCGGCCGGTGACCCAGCAGGGCGGTGACATTGCAAAAATCGCAATTATACGGGCAGCCCCGGGAAAACTGGATATTCATGGTGATATAGTCGTCGAAGCTGATCAATTCCCAGAGCGGCGCGGGGGTCGTGTGCAGGTCGGCGAAGGCGGTGGTCGCATAAATCCGCCGGGGGTTGCCTTGCTCCAGGCCGGCAAGAAAATCGGGCAGGGTCAGTTCGGCCTCGTTAAGCACAAAATGGTCGACCTCCGGGAACTGGTCGTGCTCGTAGACAAACAGCGGCCCGCCGGCGACAATTTTCAGACCGGCGGCTTTGCAGCGGGCGATGGTCTGGTGCGTGGAAGCCCGCTGGGCTGTCATGGCGCTGATGAAAGCCATATCCGCCCAATCCAAATCCTGCTCGGTGAGCTGGCGGGTGTTGAGGTCGACCAGGCGCCTGTTCCAGGCGATGGGGAGCATCGCCGCCACGGTGAGCAGGCCGAGCGGGGGTGAAACCGCCTTTTTGCGAATAAACTTGAGGGCGTGCTTGAAACTCCAGAAGGTATCGGGGAATTCCGGGTAGATCAACAGGACGTTCATGAGCCTCTCTCCTGACGTGACTGGACGCAGGGCAGCCTGGGCATCCAGGCAGCGCGAGCGGCTGGCTGGTTTTACCCGGCGCCAAAAAAACCGCACAACCCGTAACGGTAATCTCGATTTCATGAATAAGGGGAAGCTTCAGTAAAGTTATTCTACCACTTTTTCAATTCGTGTTTTTCTGCCGCCTTGGTGCAGGTGCGCCAGGCGTTTTTTGCGGGTTCGCCGGCAAACAAAAATGCACAGGCAAGCCTCAGTGCAGCTCGGGCACTCCATAAAACCCCCCTCACCTCAATTATTGTAGGGTGGGAGCAGGGGCGGGGTTAATTCAGTACTCAGCCTGCCGTAACGCAGCCCCGAATCCCACCAAAAGCCCCCTCACCCAAGCCGGCAACCGCAGTCATCTGGAGTGCTGAAGCTTGCTTCAGCGTTTGAAATTTCGCCGGCAAACTCCCAAAACGCGCAAGCAAGCTTGCGCACTCCATAACGCCGGATTGTCATCCTGAAGGAGGCGCTTTTTGCCGACTGAACGATCCCTGTGACGATTGGAATGCTCCAACCGCCGGTCAGGTTAGGGCTGCTGTAGGGGCGGGTCTGAGACCCGCCCCTACGCCATATTTCCCGTGCGCAGAATAACCACCCGATGGCAGGCCTGGACAGACTGAAGTACGACAGGCTTCAGCCTGTCGCTGCCCCTCACCCAAACCCTCTCCCCGGTGTGGAGAGGGCTTTTCCGCAGGCCTACCGGTCCTCCCCTACCAGGGTGCGCAGCCCCGCCTCGAACCGCGGGCGTGAAAACTCCTCGGCGTGGCGGCGCAGCAACCGGGGATCGAACGGCTCCCTCTGCCTAAAGCGCTCCACCGCCTCGATAAGCGCCTCAGGCGACTGCCGCTCGAAAAACAGGCCGGTCGTCCCGTCGCAAACCGTCTCCACCGCCCCGCCGCGGCGATAGGCGATCACCGGGCAGCCGGCTGCCTGGGCTTCCACCAGCGCCAGGCCAAAATCTTCCTCCGCCATGTAAACAAAACCGCGCGCCCCGCCCAGCAGGTCCGCCGCCTCGGCATCCGTCACATAGCCGGTAAAGCGGATGTTGGGCGACGCCATCCGCGCCAGGCGTGGCGCTTCCGGGCCATCCCCCACCACCAGCAGCGGGTAACCCAGCCGGTTGAACGCCTGCACAATCAGGTCCACGCGCTTGTAAGCCACCAGCCTGGAGACGGTGATGAAATACTCCCCGCGCGGCCGGAGGGGGTCGAAGCGCTCCACTTCCACCGGCGGGTAAAGCACAGCCGCCTCCCGGCGATAGGCGCGCTGTACGCAATTCGCCACCCACTGCGAGATGGCAAAATAGCGGTCGACGCGCTGGGCGGCGGCAAAGTCCCAGGTGCGCAAATAATGCAACACGCCCCGCGCCAGCCAGGAACGCACCCCGCGCCGCAAACCGCCGGTTTCCAGGTAATCCTGGTAAAGATGCCAGGCATACCGCGCCGGCGAGCAAATATAGGCGATGTGCCGCTGGTCCGGGCGGGCCAGCGCCCCGTGGGCGGTGGCAAAGCTGATCGATAAGATGGTGCGGTAGGGGCGCAGGTCGAACTGTTCGATGGCAAAAGGCATCAGGGGCAGATAACTGCGGTAGCGCCGGCGGGCAAACGGCAGGCGCTGGATCAGCGAGGTGTGGATGGGGTGGCGGCTGATTTCGCTGCCCCTGAAAGCCCGCGGGTCATACACCTGGGTGAACACCGGCGCCCCGGGCAACAGGCTCAGCACCGCCTCCAGGATACGCTCGGCCCCGGCGCGCACCACCAGCCAGTCGTACACCACGGCCGTTTCCCCGGCGATCTTCAAGGGAGTGGGCGCGTTCACAATGATTCGATCGCGTCCTGGAAGAGGCGCCCCGCCCGCTCCCAGGTGAACTGGCGCACGCGCTCGCGTCCGGCCGCGCTCAACTGCCAGCGTAACTCCGGCTCTGCCAGCACGGTCGAAAGGGCGGCAGCCATCTCGCGCACATCCAGGGGGTCGAAGGCCAGCCCGGCGACCCCGGCGACCTCCGGCATGGCCCCGCTGCGGGCGTAAACGACCGGCGTGCCGCAGGCCATGGATTCCAGCAGGGTCAGGCCGAAACCTTCGTACAGGGAGGGCAGGATAAACGCCTCGGCGGCGCCGTACAACGCCGGTAAATCCGCCTCCGGGATGTAGCCCAGCCGGAAGACGCCGGGCAGGTCTACGGGCAGGGACAGCCGGGGAAACACCCGCCCCGCCGTGCCCGCCAGCGCCAGACCCACCTGCGGAAAGCCCTGGCGGACAAGCTGCCAGGCTTCCAGCAGGCGCGGCAGGTTTTTGCGCGGCTCCAGGGTGCCCACAAAGAGCACGAACCGTTCCGGCAGGCCATAACGCCGGCGCAGGGCCTGGCGCAGCTCGAAAGAAACCGGGCCAAAGCGCGGACCGACTCCGCCGGGCACCACCCGCAGGCGCCGCTCGTCCAGGGGAAAATGGGCCAGCAAACGCCGGCGGGAGAACTCGGAAGAAGTGACCACACCGGCGGCGCGCGGCAACAAGCGCGCCCACACCCGGCGGTACCAGGCGGCAAAAAACGGTTTGAACCACTCCGGGTGATCCATCGGGCTGGCGTCGTGTACGGTGATCACCTGGTCGTTTACCGCCAGGGGGCCGGTATTGGCGGGCGACCACAGGCGCGTCCCCGCCGGGAGCAGGGCAGGCAGCACCAGTTGTTCCCACAAATGGGCGCGCAATCCGGCAATTTCAGATCTGGGGTGGATCTCGCGTGCGTATCCATTAAGTGTGCCCAGCAGCTCCGCGGCATACCGCTCCACGCCGGTGATGCGGTGGCTGCGGAAACGCGTATTGACGGTTAACGGCTTATGCATGCAAATATTTTCCTTGTGGGAACGCCCCGGCCCCCGCTCCGCGGGTCACAGGTCATGCTAAGGTAAGGTGAATGGTTATGGCTATGCGCAGAGCCATCCTCAACCTCAGAACCCTGCCGCTTTCATTCAGCAGCGCGGCGCTGCACTCAACTTTACGCAGGCTGGCGGAAATCAGTTTTGCCCTGCTGGTTATTCTGATCCCCTTCCGGTTACGCCTGGTAATCCTGCCCCGCCCGGCGCCGCCGGTTTACCGCGATTACACCGACTTTTTGCTGTTCGCCGCCGATGGCTTTGCGGTGCTGACCATCTTCTGCTGGCTGGCCTGGGTGATTCTGCGCCCCACACCCACCAGCCTGGGACCCTGGTTTATCAGCCTGCCCTTGCTGGGGGTTACCTTCCTGGGGCTGGTCAGCGCGGTCGCTTCGGTAGACCCGGCGCTTTCCCTCTATCACGGAGTTCGGTTAATCCTGCTGGGAATGCTGTACGTATATGTACTCAACCGGGTCAGGGGCCTGGGCGTGATCGTCCTGCCGGTCGCCTTGCAGGTGTTTTTCCAGAGCCTGACCGCGGTGGCGCAATCCCTCAACCAGCGTTCGCTTGGCTGGCAGGCGCTCGGCGAATTACGGCTGGATCCCGCCTGGCAGGGCGTCAGCGTGGTATCGGTGGAGGGCGCCCGCTGGCTGCGCGCCTACGGGCTCTCCGACCATCCCAATATCCTGGGCGGCTGCCTGGCTTTTGGCCTGCTCGTGCTGGTTCAAACCCTGTTTGACGAGAAGTCCTGGCGCGCCATGCCGCTCACCGGGGCGCTGATCCTGGGCTCCGAGGCGCTGTTCCTGACGTTTTCCCGCTCGGCATGGCTGGCGCTGGGCGCCGGCTGGGCGCTCCTGCTGTGGCTCCGGCAGGGCCAGGAGCGGCGGGAGGCGCTGGAGAAAAGCGCGGTCTTGCTGCTGACTTCCGCCCTGGTGATCCTGCCGCTGGTCATCCATTACGCGCCGGGCTTAAGCCAGAGAATACCGCTGGGCCAGGCGGGCGCAGCCAACCCCCAGGAAGTCCAATCGATCGGTGAACGCCAGTTGTTGAACCGCTCCGCCAACCAGCTGTTTGCCGAAAACGCCCTCAGCGGGGTGGGGCTGGGCGCCGTTCCGGCGGCCCTGCGCGAACGCTTTCCGCAATTCCCGGTCGATTACCAGCCGCCGCACCTGGTGCTGCTGGCTGTGGCCGCCGAAACCGGGTTGTTCGGCGCCACGTTTTATGCCTTTCTATTGCTGTTCCCCTGGCTGGCGCTGTGGCTGAATCGCCGCCGCCTGCGCCATACCCCCGAGCTGGCCGCGGCATCGGGCCTGCTGCTCGCCGCCAGCCTGGTCG
>JAGUYX010000203.1 GCA_020061145.1 Anaerolineales bacterium
CCCATCCAGGTCCAATTCCACGATGCCCACATCGGAGCGGGTAATCACCCCGGGAGCGACGGCAGTGACCCACTCGTTCGATTCCACGCAGCCTCCCACGACCGACGGTGGCGCGAAATCCAGGGCGGCGTAAGGTTCGCCGCTGCCCCAGCCGGTATGCGGACCGCCGGTAAATGTCCAGGGTTTCCCACGCTCAAAAGGCAGCCACATTTCTGGTTGAGCCAGGCTACCGGGGATGTGCGGCTCTGTACCTTCCCAGGGATCGCCAAATAATCTGCGATAGGTGGCAACAAATCCTTCCGGAGATATCGCCTGATAATAACCTGCGAGGTCTTCGAACTGTAAATAAAAAGATTGCAGGCTGACGGTGGCTGCATTTTGCCAGGGGTCAGGGCGTTCCAAACGCCCGTTGGGCAGGGTGAACTCGATCACAGACCCCTTGCGCCAGGTGTAATAGGTATTATTCAAGCGGTTGGCAGCCCAGGCTAGCTGGAGGTAAAGCCCGCGATATCTTCCATTCGTATAGCCCAGCGGAAAGGTGAG
This sequence comes from Anaerolineales bacterium, assembly GCA_020061145.1. GTDB lineage: Bacteria > Chloroflexota > Anaerolineae > Anaerolineales > DRKV01 > JAGUYX01. The sequence continues at coordinate 544 of JAGUYX010000203.1, forward strand.
GTTGGAATCCGCTTCGGATCGACTGAGCGCCCCAGAATGGTGTTCAAGGAGCGCCAGTAACAGGCGCGGGCTGAGGCTGTAATTGGTCGCCACCAGGTCCACGATCTCTGCCCCGCTGCGATTCGAGCCAGAAACAAAACCCACATAATCCTTCAGCCAGCCCGGTTGTTCTGCGATAAATGCCGCCGTATCAAAGCCGGATTGAGCCGGCCCATTGACAAACAGGCTGTCAGGCAGGATCTGATACTGCGACCCCCACATTGGCAGATAGTAAATCGGGATCCGCATGGGCATGCCGGGGGGCATGGTGCTGGCGCTGGCCGGGATAAACGTATTGGCAGCCAGGATCTCTTCTACGGAAGTGTTAAACCTCACCGCCAGCGCCGGCAATGTATCTCCGCTCTGGGCGATATAATCGACCAGCTCACCGGGCTGATATTGTGGGCGTGGGGTAAAAAAGGGGATGGGTTCAGGCTCCAGGCTTCCGGATTCTCCTGGACTGGACTGGTCTTCAGCTTCTCCGGGCTGGCTTAAATCAGATGAATCACCGCCGGGAGGTTGGGGTAGCGGCCCGCAAGCAGAGAGTAAGAAAATCAACAGAAATAGCAGTCGCACCGGCCTGATCATCGCCGGAATGAATCCTTTCAACATGGCCACCAATAAATGCGCGTTGTATCGGGGCGTATTGTAATCGAAACGAGGAAATTGTGTCGCCAGACTCAGGGGTCCAGGTCGGTACGGATGATGCGCGTGGCAAAGGTTCCCAGGTCGCTGGCAGTGATTGTTTCGTCACCGCGCGTCAGGGAACCGAGGTATTCACGAGCGCCATTATGCGCCTGCCAGCCTCCCAGGACAAAGGGCATTGGACCATCTGCCGGAATCCACTCGCCGTTGTATTTGCGGGCGATGTGGACGTGTGTGCCGGTAGCGATGCCTCCTTCGCAGGAAGGATATCCGATTTTGTCCCCTTGCTCCAATAATGTGCCGGCGGGCACCCGCCCCGTTTCGGCAACGTGCAGATAGATCATCGCCCAGCCGGTTTGTTCGTAACCGTCGCCGTCCATATCGACAACCACCACGCCGCGCTCCGAACGCGCCACCAGGCCTGAACCAGAAGCGGTAATCCACGAATAGGAAACGGTGCAACCGGGTTCAGATGAACCGGGGGCGAAATCCAGGGCTGCCCAGGCGCCGTCATGCTCCCATGCTCCGTGTGGGCCTCCGGTAAACGCCCATACCTGGTTGCGCATGAAAGGCAGAATCAGATCGGGTTGCGCCAGATCGGGGGGATACAGCGGTTCGACCATTTGGGCGCGCACCCATGGATCGCCAAACATTGATACATAGGTGGCAACCAGACCGCTATCTTCACTGATATAACCTTCCCATGTTTCCTGCGAATACATACCCGCAAACAGGTATTGCAACGCTGCGGTGCCGGCATTCAGCTCGGGGTGCATGCGACGGCTGGATCCATCTGCAAAGGTAAGTGTGGTCAGGCGGCCTTCTCGCCAGCCGTAATAGCCTATGGAAAGCTGGTTAACCACATCTACCAATTGCTTATACAAACCCTGACGATTGACGTCTATCCTGCCCAGCGGGTAGTTGTCCTGAGCGAGGTTGCCCGGTTCTCCATACACCCAGCCGCTCTGATGCTCAATCAACGCCAGCAGCAACAGCGGGTTGATCGAATTATCCAATGCTACGCGGCGGACGATCTCCGCTCCGCTGACCAGACCGCTTTTTCCCAGAAATTCAGTATATTTGCTCAACCGGCCACCGGCGTTTTGCACGAATCCGTTTACGTCAAAATCTGCCGCGGAGGGAGAATAAACCACCTCGCTATCCGGGAAAATTCGGATCGGGGGGGTGGTCTCACCCAGGCGCCAGGGGATAACCAATAATTGCCCGGGATTGATCAAGTTGTCCGCGGGAATCTCATCCGGCGAGGTGATTTCCTCAGGCAGAACATCAAAGCGCACGGCAATATTTTTCAGGGTATCGCCTGCCTGGGTGTAATATAAAACAGGCGGTGACGTATTGGTCAGCACCGGCGGGTTGACCAGTTCCGGTGTCGGGGTAGGGAGTTGTGGATCGGGTGTAGGGCTGGGTACAGGGGTTGGGCGGGTGAAGATAAATTCGGGTTCAACCTCGGTCGGTACAGGTTCGGCAACCAGGCCGCCCCCGGGAAAATTGCAGGCGAAGCTAGCCAGGGTGAGCAGCAAAATCACCCAGAACATTCGTCTGAGTGCGGGGTATACCAGAGGTTGGGTGGTCTTAACGCTGGATCTGGTTTTCATCCGAGCGACCATTCCAGGCTTCGCGTGTTTCACCATTACGGGTTAAGTATCCATCATACTCACGACCTGCGCCAGTCGATAGCCAGCCATCCAGAATGAAGGCTAAAGGTCCATCGGCCGGAATCCACTCGCCATTATACCTGCGGGCAATATGTACATGGGTGCCGGTCGAGAAACCCCCTTCACAGGATGGATGTCCAATCCGCTCACCCGCTTTCAAGATTTTCCCCACGGGAAGCTTGGCTGCATCCTGAATGTGCATATATAAAAGTGTCCAACCGGTTTGCTCCAGCCCGTCTTGATCCAGATCCTGAACCACAGCGCCATTTCCGGCGCGCACCACCTTACCGTCTGCCATAGCTGTCACCCAGGCGTCGCTTTCCACACAACCCAATGCATTGCCCGGTGGCGCAAAATCCAGTGCCGCCCAACCGGAGCCGCTTCCCCAACCGCCATGAGGCCCGCCGGTGAACGACCAGGCAACGTTATCTTCAAATGGCAATTGCAGCTCTGGCTGGGAGAGGTCTGCCGGCACCGCCGGCTCCAGCGCGTAATCGAATGGATAGCCGAAAAGGTGCCTGTAAGTGGCGAATAATCCATCCGGACCGATTGCTCGTTCCCAGGCGGCTCGATCTTCGTATTTGCTGAACAGGTGTTGTACGCCGGCCGTTCCCGCATTGACATAGGGAGACGGCAGCAGC
>JAGUYX010000165.1 GCA_020061145.1 Anaerolineales bacterium
CGGTTTTTTCAGTATCCAATACTTCGCTCGTCATCGATTTCGCTCCCTCTCAGGCGGATTCGCCAGAGGCAGCAGCCTCAGATTCGGCTGCCTGGCTGGCTTCTTTTCCTGCGGCTTGCAGCTCAGCCAGTTTTTTACGGTTATATTCCCGGATTTTCTCGAAATCCCGCGGGTCGACAATGTCTGGCCCCAATAAAGGCACCGGTATGGGTTCGCTTTCACCTTTCTGGTACCAGGGAACCTGACGGATGGATTGCTGGTCGATTTTTTTCTGTAAGGTCATCAGACCGTGGATCAAGGCCTGCGGGGTGGGCGGGCAACCGGGCACATACACATCGACCGGCACGTATTTATCCACGCCGGATACCACGTTGTAGCCTTCTTTGAAGGGACCTCCACCGGAAGCGCAGGCGCCCATCGCCAGCACATAGCGCGGTTCAGCCATCTGGTTGTACAAACGCACAATGGTGGGGATCATCTTTTTGGTTACTGTACCCGAGACAATCATTAGGTCGGTCTGGCGCGGGCTTGGACGCATGATTTCCATCCCAAAGCGGGCAAAATCGTATCTGCCGGCTGCGGTACAAATCATTTCGATCGCGCAGCAGGCCAGACCAAACATCATCGGCCAGATCGAAGACCGACGCCCCCAGTTATAGATGCGATCCAGCGTGGTGATAGCCACCTGTCCCTGCAATTCAGGGGGGATTTCGACACCCGGGGAATTTATGCTCTCACTCATATTGCGTGAACCTCCTCAAACCAATCCTGGTAGATGGCGTTCAAGATTTCTTCGTTTACCAGCTGTGGGTCATCGGCGAAATCAGGCAATTCAAGCGTCCAGCGGAAAATCATTTCCAATGAAACGTCTTCCAGCCTGATCTCTGGAAAGCGGTTATGGAGCGCCAAAGCGATGGCGTAACTGGCATCCCAATAAAGTGGATCCGACATTATTACCTGCGTTTATCGCTACTGATTATACACCACGGATATGCAGGATTCAACTCCATTTATGAAAATATTTATTTGCATAAATCCATTGCGCTGGTAAAATAAACCCTGACCACAGAAAAATGCAAGGAAAAAATGAGCGAAACCCGAGAAAAAATCCGTGAAATCCTGGAGAAGATGAAAGCAGCCACGGTGGACGAGCTGAGCAGGAAGATACAGGTCACCCAGGCAGATGTGCGCCACCATCTCACGATACTGGTGCGCCAGAAAGTGGTCGAAAAGGCGGGCGTAACCCGGTCGGAAAGTCGTGGACGACCGCAAAATATCTACCGCCTGGCTGTGCCTGCCAGAAAGGATAACCTGGCAGGATTGGCCTCCTCCCTGCTAAGGGTCATACGCCACACAGGCGACGCGACGGTATTACCCGAGGTGGCGGAAACACTGGCGAGCGGGGACCCCGCAAAGACAAACCGGTCCGGGCCACCCATGGTCACCGCCATTCAGCGCCTGAACGAGCTGGAATATCAGGCACGCTGGGAGGCGCATGCCACCTCGCCACGCATATTCCTGGGTAATTGCCCGTATCGAAAAATCCTGGATCAACACCCGGAGTTATGCTACCTGGATGCTATGCTGATCAAATCGCTGACCGGTATGGAAGCAGAACAGACTGCAAAACTGGAATCTTCTCCCCAGGGAGCTTTATATTGTTTGTTTCACCTGCAGAGATAGCGGGGTGGCGATATACCAAACAGAGCGGGAAAGAGAGTTTACGCCACCCGGTCAGGTATACGAGGTCAGGATAATCCGGTTGGAAGATGGATCTTCCACCGCGAATTCCCCATTCTGTTTGATTATTTTACTTCCAGAATTTTCAAGTCGCCCTGCGACAGATGCCAACGCTGCGCCATCGGGTAGTTGGATTTCATAAGAGAGCAGGCGCAGGCTGTTTTCAGGCGGAGCCGGTGCATTCACACCCGCCCAGGTGTTCAGCCCCAGATGATGGTGATATCCACCAGCGCTGATAAATCCGGCTGACGACCAATCGGCCATCAAATCAAAGCCCAGCTCGCCGAGATAAAATTCCAGAGCTTCTGGCAACCGTGACACATGCAGGTGCACATGCCCCATATCGGTATCCGGGTGAATGCCATCCCAGGATGGCACGGGCGAGGGCAACTCCTTCAACAAACCCTGCAAATCCAGCGGATCAGTGCTCATGTAAAACTTGCCCTGCGAATCAAGCCACTGGTCACGTGGACGGTCGCGGTAAATTTCGATCCCATGACCATCAGGATCCGCAAGATAAATGGCTTCGCTGACATGATGATCCGCGAAACCGACAAAATTAGCCTGTTTCTCGGACAGGCGATGCAGGGTGCGCGCCAGCTCGTAGCGGGACGGAACCCGGAGGGCATAATGGTACAACCCGGTTGTGCGCGGCGCCCTGGAGGCATTATGAAATTCAACCAGGTGCAATAAATCTCGATTTCCCGCCCCCAGAATCACCTCTCCCTGAGTCTGGTCGTGAAGCTCCAATCCGATGGTTTCCAGATAATAGTGGAGCGAACGACTCAGATCCGCCACGGAAAGGCTGACCTTACCCATTGAAATGTCTGGAGGCAGCCGATATTCATCCACAGCCTGTTTACGTTCGGGGGATTGCATACCAATAAACTCCTTTACCAAACTTAATCCGGAATCCAGATAAATGTAAATAATGGGTATTGCCGATCAAAATTGTATCATTTTATCTGCGAAATTTGAGAATATACTTGTAATATAGAACGTTTGTGCTATAATCGGGATAACAAACCTCAACCAGTCTGAAAAGGGATACCCGATGTCCGCACCGCGTTTCGATGCTCTGTCTTTTGTGGCTTTGTTCTTAATCGGCTTTCTGGTATTTAAAGCAATTAACTCCCAACCCCCCACGCGGGCGCTGGCGGCGAACACGGAACCAACGGCAGCCGAAAATCAGGGCGGCGTACCCAATACCCAGGAGGAAACTGTCCAGAGTGAACTTGAGCCGGTGGTAGAGACGGACTCTGGCGAAGAAGAAAAAGATAACAGTGTCGATGAGCCAGCGGTAATTGCCCCTTACAAAGAATATATCCTGACCCAGGGACCGCATGGGTATTCCTACGGGCATATGGCAGTCGATTTATCTGCAGGGAAAGACGCCAAGATTCTTTCCCCGATCAGTGGGATTGTGACCGATATGTATATCGACGAATGGGGGAACCCCACACTGGTGATTGAGAACGATTTATATCAGGTCACCCTGCTGCATGGGAAGTATTCTGTGGAAGAGGGACAAAAAATTAAGCAAGGCAAGGTGATCGGGAAAGAAAGTAACCTCGGTTATACCCTGGATATGAACGGTAACCGCTGTACGAACCGTGATTGTGGGTATCACACCCACCTGAACATTTTCGATAAACAAAAAGGAGAAAACGTCAATCCATTGGACGTGATGGGGAAGTAGCCCTGCTATTTACAGCCGGGCGAACAGCCAGACCTGGCATTCCGACCGCATTGCCTGCAACCCGAAAATACTCTACAATTCAGACAGGTTTGGCTGGTTTATTCCAACAGAACCAGGCGACCCGGGAAGCATGTTCCCTACCGATTTGGAAGAAGCTATCTACCTCGTGGAATCCGGCGATCACGACCAGGCATTAATCATCCTGGCAAATCTGGCGCGCCAGAACCCGGATGACCTGGCAGTCTGGTCCTGGCTGAGACGCTGTGTACGCACCGACCGGCAGCGCGAATGGTGCAACGAACAGATTTACCGCATTCAGCGGAAAACTTCCGCCACAGCCATAACCCATAAACCGGTAATGCCTGTTTTTCGTCGTGGGATGCCAACACACACTGGTCTGCCTGCCAGGGAGTGGCAAAAACCGCAAACTCTCACCGCCATCGGCGGCGGAGTGGCGCTTCTGCTCCTGCTCCTGCTGGCAGGCTGGTGGATCGCCAACCGATCCGGATGGTTCACAGGTAGCGAAAACCTCTTGGATACCTCGCAGACTGCCATGCCCGGGGTTATGGCCGGAACCGGTGGAAAACTGGATCCAAACGCTTCTTCCATGGCGGCATCCGACCAATTGATCGCTTACCTGCCAGATATTTTCGTCCCTTTTCCGACTCCTACCCCGGACCCGGAAACTTTGCAACCAACCGCCATTCCCGATTTACGCCCCAACCCCAAGAAATGGAAATCCTGGCCGGTGACGCCATTCGTCAGCCAAAACGCCCTTGATATCTGGCATCAAGGCGTAAAAAGCGGCAATGATCCAGGCGCGTTTTCGGTCCTGGGTGATTGCCACAGCGTTCCGGGCGTATTATTCGGTCGCTTCGCAGCCGAAGACCTGCAGTCTACCCCGGAGTATAAATCTTTCCGCAAAACCTTGCGTTATTTTAGAGGTTCCTGGGGGCGGGAATTTATCACCGTGGCGAATGGGATGTCGGTCGCTTCAGCATTTAACCCGCGCTGGGCGCGCCACCCTTCCTGCAGAAGCGGCGAGACACCCCTGGAATGTGAATTCCGGCTGCATAACCCCAACCTGCTGATCATCAGCCTGGGAACCAACTGGGGTACGCGTTCGCCGGATGAATTCGAGGAGTATTTGCGCCAGATTGTCGATTTTGCCATAAAACGGCATGTTTTACCGGTCATTGCCACCAAAGGCGACCCGGCTGGCCCGGAAAATCCGCTCAATGAACGGATGGTTCGGGTGGCTTACGATTACGATATTCCTCTGTGGAATTTTTGGGTTGCCATCCAGGATTTGCCCAATCAAGGGTTAAAACCCCGGGACCGCGGCGGCGTGTACCTGAGCACCGAAGCGTGGACTGTCAAACGCGAAACCGGATTATTGACCCTGGATGCCATTCGGAAAACCGTTTCCGGAGAATAATCCGCCACCCGGTGTACAATCTATCCCGATAACCCTGGTGAACCAGGCAACCTGCGGTAAGTCTTTTGAATATAATGAGCGATTAACCGCCGGTTGCTGAATGTAATTCGCCAATAAGTAGTCTGCCTGATATACAAATACTTTCGGCGATTTACATAGCTATACGATCCAACCGTTAATCCAGTACGCTCTGAAACCTCTGGCTTATGCCGGAAGGAAATGGAAAACCATGAACGCAAAACTGAAATTAACCCGGCTTAGCCTGCTGAGTATATTCGTACTCCTGGCGGCCTGTACACCAATCCCGCCAACCCCGGCAATTACGCCGGTCGACGCCTTGCAAACTCAGGCTGCCGGGACGGTGATTGCCCAGGTGACTCTCGACGCCTTACTCACGCCTTCCCCTGCCCCCAGCCTTACTCCCACCTTTACAGAGACGCTTACCCTCGAGCCAACTTCCACGGTCACACAAACTGCGACCATCGCGCCGACCCCCACCAACGCCTATGAAGTTTTTCTGGATGACGATTTCTCCAACCAGCAAGGCTGGGCAGAACAATTCGGGGATGATTTTGGTTTTGGCTATACCCGGGATGGTTACCGGATCTATGTTAACCTGCTCAATGCCGCCATCTGGAGCATCCGCGGCCCGGAAATGTTGACCGATGTACGTGTGGAAACCGAAGCCCGGCGGTCTGAAGGGCCGGCAGATGGGTATTTCGGCGTCCTGTGCCGGTTGAGCGATGAAGACAATTATTACGCACTGCTGATATCCGAGACCGGCAATTACGGGATAGGCCGGATGCACAACGGCGTCTTTGAATTCCTTTCCGAGGGTTCAGGCGCCACCGAGATTATCCAGGCTGGCGAATACAACCAGATCACGGGAACCTGTGAAGGGGAAAAATTAAGCCTGGCAGTGAATGGCGAAACCCTTTTGGAAGTGACCGATTCTGTCCACAGGAGCGGCTCCAGCGGGCTGGTCGCCAAAACCCGCCTGGCAGAGGGATTCGAAGCTCTTTTCCGGAGATTTGTGCTGGCGACCCGTAAATAATCCGCTCCAGATCAGGGAGCGCGCACCGGCGCTTCGATTTCGAATTCGCCGGATTGCTCGAAAACCAGGGTCAACCTGATGCTCTGACCGGCAACCAGCCCCTGTTGCAAATCGATCATCATCAGGTGCAGACCCCCGGGTTTCAATTCGACCTGTCCCAATCCGGGGATGTCGATACCGTCCACCCGGGACATCATCATCACCCCCTCACGCTCCTCGCTGACGTGCATCTCCACGACCCGGGCGGCACTGGACTGCACTGCAATCAAACGGTCAGCGGTGCGCCCACGGTTCTTGATCCGCAGGTATGCGGCGCTGGTGCCTCCGGCTGCGTGACCCATGCTGTTGCCGGCGCTCGACTCAGCCTGCGTCTCACCTGCATCCGTGCCGGCCTCTTCCAGGGCAGTGGCGCGCACCCAGGCATCTTCAATTTCGATCACCGCCTCCTGAGGAGCATTGGCATTACAGGCAGCGAGCAGCAACGCCAGGAATATAAGAGGCAGGCGTTTAAAAATCTTATTATTCATCCGGTAATTCCTCGCCAATGTTGTAAATTGCGTTTATCCGTTGAATCTATCTAATTTTAGCTTAACGTATTTCCCTGGACTTGGTGATTTCATCCGGCGGAAGGGGTTATTTAAAAACCATCCGGGACGAGTTCACCGGATGGTTTTTAAACTTCGTGAAGGCTCAATTACGGTTGCGACGTAAGGAGATTGGGCAAGAACAGGGTCATGCGGGTGACGTTGAAAAACCGTGAGAGTGAGGGAGCATTAACGCCACCCGAATATAGAGCATAGACGCGCCATTCATATTTGCCAACCAACAAACCGCGCAGGCGATAGGTTGTCTCGGTGTTATTGATTACCACTGCATTCCATACCGACCAGGTGAGACCGTCATTGCCACTGAAGCGGTATTCGACCCGGTAGTTGAGCAGGTCTGGCGAGGAGATCGGGTTCCAGACGAGATCGACATAACGATTGGTGATACTGGCATTGTTGGCCGGCGAGACCAGGGTCGGCGAAGTGGGACTGCTGCTATTCACCACCACGTTTACCGTGGGATAGTTGTTGCTGTTGAACAACTCGATTTCATTGGCCAGGATTTCACCGGTGACCGGGTAAGTGCCGTTGCTGACCACGGTATTGACCCTGACATTGAAGGTGATCGAACCGGTAGCGCCCGGGTCCAGGGCAGGAATCGACCAGACGCCAGGCGCCAGTTGAGTTACCCCACTCACGCCGCTGGTAGTGTAGGTATAGCCGCTGAAATTCAAGATTGTGTGGGTGATGCTGATCACCACCTGCGTGGCCGGTTCGGTCCCCAAATTGGTAAATTCGAGGGCGAAACTGACCGGCGCGCCGGGCGGCACAGTACGTTCATCCAACATGCTGAGCTCGAGCTGCAAGTCGACCGGAAATTCTTCCGAGAGCAGGTAGAGATACGCCCGGCCCCGGTCGTCGCTGCCGGTTAAGGGAGCGCCGACCACCAGCAGATCGTGAACCAGACTGACGGAAGCGCCGAATCGCTGCCCGAGTTGAGGGCCATCAATGGATTGGAACGCCCCCCAGGCATCCGCCCCGCCCTGGTTTTGTTTGTAGGTATATACGCGGTTGCTGCCTGGCGCGCCGACCGCCAGCAGATCGCCCTGCATATCCAGGGAAGCGCCAAAGCTGGTGGTGGTTTGCCCGACCGCCGTCCGAAGTTGACCCCAGTTATCCGCGCCGCCGGTGTTCATCCCGTAAATGTAAAACGCTCCATTCCCACTGTTCCGCCCGGGGGCACCAACCACAGCGCGCGCGCCATCCAGGTCGACCGCCGCGCCAAATTGGTCATCGGTCAAGCCATTGGTAAGCTGAAAGGTTTTCTTCAATACCCAATCATCTGCTAGCGGATTATTCCGGTAATAAAGATAAGCTACCCCTGTCCCTAAATTGCCATCTGGCGCGCCGGCCAGGATACGATCCTGGTGGATGGCGACCGCGCTTCCCAGTTTCTCTCCAGCTGCACCGGGCAGAATTTTTACTTCTTCCCAGGGGGGATTTGGCAAAACACCTCGATTATAAAACACATAAACCTTGCCGTTATTGGACCCCGCTCCCGGAGCACCTACCACGATCTTATCTCCATCGATGGCGACATCGCTGCCAAACAGGTCGCCATTGGCAGCATCGGAGGCGAAAACTTCTTGAACGAAACCCCAGTTATTCACTCCATCTTGATTGCGTGTGAAAACATAGGCCTTACCAGGGCGTGTATTGCCAGCTGGCGCGCCAACTACGATTTTATCGCCATCGATCGCCACCGAGGCGCCGAACAGATCGCCTGCAACAGTACCAGTGGGAGTCAATTTCTGCACCTGATCCCACTGGTTCACAATCCCCGTATGGCTGCGGTGAAAAACATAAGCTGCGCCTTGATCCACTCCTGCTTCCCCATCGTCCTGGCAGGCGCCGACCACCAGGATTTCGGTGGTGGATGCCACATCGCAGGCAAATTGATCATTGGCGGCAGCATCCCCTGCCTCCACCCAACCAATGGATTGCCAGTTGGAGCCGGTGCGGTAATAGGCATATGCCGCTCCCTGATCGGTACGACCGCTGATATCGGCTGCGTATGCGCCCACGATCATATTGCTCCCATCCAGCGCTACGGCTGAGCCAAAATAATCATTGGCTGCTCCATCTTCTGCGGTTATTTTCCCCACCATACCCCAGCCGTCCACGCCTTCATGGTTCTGGTTGAGAATATAAACCGCACCCTGTCCGTTCCTACCCTCCACCATACGTCCACGAGCGCCAACCAACAAAGTCTCACCGGAAAGAGCCAATGTTTCCCCAAAAAATGCGCCATTTTGGGGGTCCAAAGCAGTGATTTGTTTCACCTCGCCCCAATAATTCGTCCCACCCTGGTTGCGTTCATACAGATAAACTTTGCCTTTAGAATTATGATTAAATGGCGAGCCGACTGCCAGGTGATCGTGATCCAGGGCCAACGACCAGCCAAAATAATCCCCTGCAAGACCATCTAGCGCTGTGATTTTTCGTTCCTCGGTAAAACTTACTCCATTAAATCGATAAACATATACAGCTCCTGTATTTCCCAATTGGTAAGGGGTGGAGGCAGCTAGCGTGTCACCTTCAATCGCTACTGCAATACCGAATTTATCGTCAATCTCAATATCATCGGGTTGCAGGCTGGTGATTAATCCCCAATTATCGGCGCCTCCTTCGTTTCGTCCAAAAAAATAAATTTTTCCAAAGTTGGATGCAACCCCAGAGTGTGGAGCGCCAACCACCAAACGGTCTCCAGACAATCCTACTGACCAGCCAAAATGATCTCCATTACCCAATTCCGGAGGTGAAATAATCTTCACTAGACCCCATTCATCCGGCCCATCCTTGTTCCGATAATACACATAGACAGCGCCTGCGTTTTGCGTAGTATCGCTATATGAAGGCGCACCAACCACAGCAATATCCCCATCAATACCCACTGAAAACCCGAATTGATTGTCAATACTTATCCCCGGTGTTAACTCCTTCACCTGCTGCCAGGCGTTCGAACCGCCCTGGTTGCGGTAAAAAATATAGGCTTTATCTTCGCCCGTATCAACACCACTGGGCACATCCCCTGGCGCGCCGAGGATCGCCGTATCGCCGCTCACCGCCGCCGAGTAACCCAGCATATTAAATGCGGCGCCGTTCGATCCGATTAACTTCGCTACGTAGGTCGTCAGGTAAGGATCGACATAAATCGGGTAAGTCGCCCGGCCGGCGTGGATAACCATTTGCAGCCGGTAGGATTCGGCGCCAGCCAACAGGGCATATTCCGCCGGAAGATCGCGCCCGGCGGCATCGATCACCCGCAATTGCCCCAGCTCCAGGCGTTTCTTTCCCTGGCGGTCGATAAAATTCACTGTCCGACGGTCGGCGCTGATTTCCGGAGAATACGTCCCCTGCACGGCCATTTCCAGCACCAGCGTGGAGGTCGCTGCCCCGGCGAGAGGCGGCGCAGCCTGGATGGTAAAACCCTGCTGCAAACCGGCCGGCTGGTTGGAATACCATTCACTGAGCCCGGCATAACGGTACGTCACCCGGGAGAAACTCGTTTGATCCAGCTCTATTAATCCCGCCCGGCCAACTGGCTGAACAGCACCGGCATAACCCCAGCCGGCCAGCTTCATCCCCAGCCCCCAGGTTTCGTCTTCCAGGCCACGGATTTCCACGCCGTCCGGCTTCAACCAGACGCGGTAAGCCTGGGCGGTATTTGGCGCGCTGAAACCGCCTGTCGCTGTGTGGGGTGTGAACTGGTAAGCGGCGCGTTGTATGGCTTCCCCAAGTTGACCTGACTCGAGTTCGCCCCCGGGGGAATTCCACCGGTTTACCTGCGGTATGTCCCAGGAATTCGTCCACCCTGACGAAAAATCGCCACGCATTCCGAGTGGCAGGAACTGGATGGCGAATGCCAGTAAACACAAAACCATCACTCCGTGCAGCATACGTCGATCCAGGACGCGCAAATAGGTACCGTTCATGATCCAATTCCTTTATGGTTGCTTAAATAGATTTACGCCAACCCTCGCCCCATAAACCATAGGCCGTTCTTCCTATATCAGCGAATGAACCTGATAAATCTATCACCTGGCAACAATATTCGCTGCCTGCCGCTCTTCCCATCCTTGTCGAGCAGGACATGCGCCACGCAAACCTCAGGCCTGACTTCTGGGATGCCCTAACCTTTCCCAATTTACCCAGGGAAGGAGTGGCTTACCCGGCAACTCCATGCGGTACAAATGTGATACTGGCCATTTACCCAGGCGCACCAAACATAAGCTCACCACCGTCATGAGCTAACACAACCTATACTATAACTCCGGTCGGCGGAAAAATTCACAACAATTTTGATAACTCTAAGGAAGGAAAATGATAAAATGAGAGACGATTTTAAGTGACCCTGTTAGACTCTGTTGAGCATTGGTGAGTATAGAACACAACCGCCTGGCAATAGCCCGGGGGTGGAGTTTCTCCCACAAACCGGAGGGTTTTTATGGGATTCGACCAACAACTGGCGGAACGGGTACGGCGATCGCTGGCCGGAACGGATGGCCTGGACGAACAGGCTCTGTTTGGAGGGCTGGGGTTTCTATTGCATGGCAACATGGCCTGCGGGGTGATTGACGACCGGCTGGTCGTGCGGATTGGCAAGAATCAGCACGAAAAAGCGATGAAAAACCCGCATGTGCGTCCCTTCGATTACCCCGGTCGCGCCATTTCGGGCTGGATTACCGTGCTGCCTTCCGGGTTAAAAGAAGCTGACGATTTGAATTACTGGGTTCACATGGGATTATCGTTTACCGGCACCCTGCCGGCCAAATAAAGCAGGGTGATTCCTTTTGTCGTGTTTTCCCGGTTTCACCGTTGTGCGTGGCTGGCCTGCCTGATCTTGCTGCCCGGCTGTGCTCCTCTGCCAGCAGCCACCCCTGCGCAAATTTCTCCGGCGATCGCCAGCGCATCACCAACTCCTACCCAACCCCCAGCAAGGACGGTTACCCCATATTTTCCTTCACCCCCACCTGCCTCGCCTACACCCACCAACACTCCAATTAACCAAGTGTGCGCCCCTTTGCCCGACCTGACAGGCGAGAATTTCAGCGAATTCGTCTCCAACCCCTTCCTGCCGCCTGCACCTGGCTCCGATGACCCGCACCAGGGTCTCGATCTGGCGCTCCTCGACCCGGCAACCCGGATTGCTCTCCCTGGCAGTCCGGTGGCAGCCATCCTGCCCGGCACGGTAGCGGCGGTGATCGAAGACCGGTTTCCTTATGGTTATGCGTTACTGGTCGAAACCCCGCTTGAGGTTTTTGCCGAAGAACAATTGTTATCGCTAAACCTGCCGACTCCTATACCAACCCGTGAAGGCCACCCGGTGCTCACCTGCCCCACCCCTGGTTCAAGCCAGCTTTGGGATTTTTCCCGCCAATCGATCTACAGCCTATATGCGCATCTGCAAGCAAAACCAGAGATACAACCCGGCGATAAAATCGCCTGTGGACAGACATTCGGGCAGATTGGCCAGTCGGGAAATGCCCTGCACCCGCATGTCCACATCGAAATACGCCTTGGTCCGGCGGAAGCCAGCTTCAACAGCCTGGCGCATTATATTGGTAATGCCAGCCCGGAAGAAATGTGGAATTATTGCCAGTGGCGGGTGAGTGGGGCGTTTCAACTGGTGGATCCAAATCTGATCCTGCAATTCCTCCCCTGATTTACCCCTCTTACCCCAGCAGATTATTCGTATGCCTGGAATTTCACCGGA
>JAGUYX010000036.1 GCA_020061145.1 Anaerolineales bacterium
CAATTCCCAGCCGGCATGTCCCTGCCAGGAATCGGGTGGGTCGTTAGCCTGCAGCCGGGTGGCGAGCACGGCGCGGGCATTGGTTCCGGCGCCGCCGGCGACCGCGGCATTGATGAACTCAATATCCGGGTATTGCGCCTGAAAGACTTCAATCATGGCTTCCAGGCCGGCAGCTTCCCCGCCGCCTGTCCACCAGGAAAACACTTCCACCTGGCGTTGACCGGTGGGTTCCTGGGTCTCCGCAGGGGGCTGGGTTTCTTCGGGCGCCGGTGTGGCTGGGCCGGCGCAAGCTGTCAACACCAGGCTGAAAATGAGTAGCAAGGCTGTAAGCATCCAGCCAGGCCGTATTTTGGTCATGATCTTCTCTCCTTAAGTGATTTGTCGTACAGGATGAACACAAAAACCGAACGTATCTTGATGTAACGCCTGTTGACCGAATTCTTTGCTGGAACTCACCTCCTGTCGCCAGCCGAAATGGTTTTGCCTGTCAGGCGACGGTTCAACGGGTTCTTCTTCAATTCGAATTTACCGGATCTGCATGACTTAATTGTAGAAAACGGTTCCATAAAATGCAAGTGCATTTTCTGGTTAATGTCAGACAGATTCAATACGTCCTGGAAGCATTATAACCTTTGCAGGCGTTTTGGCCGGTTTGAATTGGAACTGAAGCGCCGGTAAGGAAGTTCAAGGCCACGGAATGGGCACCGGATCGGTGTAGCCGTGTTTTTCCACCGCATATAACCTGCCGCTGGAAGGGCTATCACAACCAGGCTCGTCTGTGAAGGTATAGCTGCTGTTTTCGGTATGCACGGCCAGACTCATCAAATTGCCATTCTGGCACAGCGTGGCTTCGATCAGGTAACCGCGGCTATCTTCGGGCGGATTCACCCGCACCGGCTCCCAGACGACCGTCACCTGATCCCCCTGGCGTTCGGCAAATACTTCTTTTGGTGGGCCGATGAAAGTTGTTTTAGGCAGGTTCGGTTGCCAGATCACCACGGAAAAGATATCCCCGGTCACTTCTCCAACGGAGGCTGCCGCCCAACAGAAATAGTCGATTTTTTCGGGTTTCAGGTACAGCCAGCTCCCGGAGAAATTTCTGCCGCGCACTTCTGCCAGATCGCCGGGATATAAACCCGCGGCGTATAGATAGGCTGTACCGGGCCCGTAGCGGCAATTCGCCTGCATCTGCACCGTAAAATCGGGGAAGTCGAAGGTCGGCGTGGGGGTAATGGTAGGCGTCTGGCTTTGCGTGGGAGTCTGTGTGATCGTCGCGGTCTGGGTGACGGTCGCGGTGGAACT
This sequence comes from Anaerolineales bacterium, assembly GCA_020061145.1. Lineage (GTDB taxonomy): Bacteria > Chloroflexota > Anaerolineae > Anaerolineales > DRKV01 > JAGUYX01. Next base: position 1,303 of record JAGUYX010000036.1, read on the forward strand.
GGGCATGGGGGAGGGCGTCCGGCTGACGGTTGGAGTGGCGGAAGGCTCCCGGGTCTGGGTGGCTGTGATGGGGATAGTCAGGGTGGGTGTAACCGGCGGCGTTGCACAGGCGGCGAGCAGCACAGTTATCAATAAAAAAAACCATTTACGCATGTCGCTAACCATAACAGACGTCATCCAGGGGATCAATAGGAGAAAAGTTTGGGAACTATTTCACAAATCGATCGTCTTAACCCTATCTCCGTATCTGGTGAGAAGCAAATGAAAATTCAAAATGTACGAACATGTCTGATTCTGGTTTTGACGGCGATTGCCTGCCAACCTCAACCGCAGATCGAAATCCAAGCGACCCCATTGGGCGAATCACAAGCTGAACAGGGAGGTGTTGTTGCGTATAGCCATGAAGATTTAGTCAAAGAGTTCTACCAGATGTGGATAGATTATGCCAATCAGACCGGCAATCCATTGGTAGATGAGCTGTACAAAACTGGAGATTATCTGACGGAGAATGGCATCGCCCGCCTGGAAGCTAACAAAACTGCGGATGGCTGGATGGCTGACCCGGTGATGTGCGCCCAGGATGTGCCCCAATCGGTCGAGGTGGAAGCCTCCAGCGTGGATGGCGAGCGGGCCAATGTTCGCATGTTGACCGCCTGGGGCACCCGCCTGGGCATCGATCTGGTGCAAGTAAAGGGCATTTGGAAAATCGAGGCCATAACCTGCCTGGGAAGATAAGCCGATATCCGTATGTTGGTTAACAAAAAAGCCTGGCGCGGCCGGTTTGCGCCAGGCATAACCCCGTAACGGGGTGCGGTAGTCAGAAATTCAAGCCCTTATCCGTGCGCGCAGGTGTTTGCCAGGTAGGCATCGATGGCGCGGGCTGCACGGCGACCGGCGACCATCGCAGTGACCACCAGATCCGGCCCGGTAACTGCGTCGCCGCCAGCATAAACACCCGGGCGGGTTGTCGCTCCGGTTTGTGGGTCGGCGACGATCAGGCCGTAGTTATGCGTCTGTAAGCCGGGTGTGGTTTCCCCGATCTGCGGGTCGGGCCAGTACCCCAAGGAGAGGATGGCCGTATCTGCCGGGACGAGGAAATTGGAGCCTTCCACAGGCAAGGGTCGGCGCCTGCCGGAAGAATCTGGCTCGCCCAGTTCCATGCGCAGGCATTCCACTGCCGCCAGGCGCCCATCCTCACCGGCGATGAACTTAACCGGCTGGGTTAAAAACTGGTAGCGAGCGCCTTCTTCGCGCGCCAGTTTGCGATCTTTAACTCCGCCGGGCATTTCGTTTTCCGTACGGCGATACAGGCAGGTTACTTCCTCGGCGCCCATGCGCACGGCGGTGCGTAAACAATCGGAAGCGGTATCTCCACCGCCTATGACGACCACCCGGTTGCCAATCTGCAACGGACCGCCGCTATCCGCAGGTAACAAATCCGGGCGTGTGGTGGCGCGCATCAAAAATTCGGTGGCCTGGTACACACCGGGAAGCTCCACGCCTTCTGCCTTCATTGGCGCGTCGATTCCGGTGCCCACCCCGACAAAAACGGCGTGGTATCCCCTGGAAAACAAATCATCCAGGGTCAGGTCCCGCCCAATGCAGGTATTGCCCACGAACTCCACCCCGGCGCGCTCCAGGTCATGCCAGCGCTCCAGAACCAGATCCTTGGGCAGCTTGAAATTGGGGATGCCGTAGGTGAGTAAACCACCCGGCGCAGGTTTGGCATCGAAAATTGTGACCTGGTGACCGGACTGGATCAACTGCTCAGCGCAGGAAATACCTGCCGGCCCGGCGCCAACAATCGCCACACGGAAACCACTGGCCGGGCCAACCGGGATTTCGACTCCGACCATACGGCGTTCGAAATCGACGACAAAGGCTTCCAGGGCGCCGGTTAACACCGGCTGGTTGTGCTTGCCATGCACGCAGGAGCCCTGACAGAGCTGGTCGTGCGGGCAAACGCGGCTACAAATTTCGGGTAACGAGCTGGAGCGCCGGTACAAAGCGGCTGCTTCGAGGAAATGCCCTTCTTCGATCAGCCACATGGCGGAAGGAATATCGTTGTGCGCCGGGCAGGCCAGGGTGCATGGCGCCGGATCCGGACAATGGATACACCGCGAGGCTTCGTAGCGGGCGCGCTCCGGATCCAGGGCGATCACCACATCCTCGAAGTCGCATAAGCGCTCCTCCACCGGACGAATCGCAAGCTCATCGCTGGGCAAGACAGCGCGCCATTTACGATTGATATCCAGATATTCGCTGGGGATACTTTGCACGGTTTCCTCTCCTGTGTGGTCGCGATCGACCCCGAAAAACCAATCGGAAATAACCCGTTCAATTTGTAACAAAGTATATTGGAGATCATTAGTCCCTTTTGTCACAACCTTAAGTGAAGTTTGTCACTCTTTATCGGTTGAGGCCATTCACCTGCGAAAAATAGACTTTTGGCGTATACTGTGCCGCATGGAGCAACTGCGCGAAACTCGCTGGTACATCCTCGGCTTCATGGTTTTTGTTGTGCTCTTGTTCCTGTTTTTGCTGATCGATTATCTACGCCAGCCTGCTCAGGTTTTGCCCACCCACACCATTCCGCCGACCGCGGAAAGGACTGCCGGGGTAACCCGGACACCCTCCTCCTCGCCGACCAGCCAGCCAACCCTGGAGACGCCTATTCCCAGCCCGACTGTGGCGGCTTATCCGGGTCCACAGGTCACCGCGACCGGCGCAGGATACCCGCCTCCGGCAACGCAGGCCACTCCCACCGGCGGATACCCGCCCCCGGGCGCCGGCACCCAGACACCCGGCGGTTACCC
>JAGUYX010000100.1 GCA_020061145.1 Anaerolineales bacterium
GACGGAACATCGGCTACCGAAAAATTGTCTACTAAAAATTCGAGCGCAGTTTTTAATGCCCGCCTGACATCTATGGAATCTTCAACAATCAAGGCACGATAAGTCGCCATTTCAGGTTTGATTGTATCACAGCTGATTTTTCCGGCGATAGCCCGTGAGGACTGTTCGGCAAGAGAAAATGTATTCAACCTCGAAAGTAAAAACAAAATCCCCAATTCATCTGCTTCAAGGGCAGACACTCGCTCTGAAAATGGGAGAATTTTGGTGTTTGGGGGCTGTTTCACAGCCCCCAAACGGCAGGTGAGAAGACAAAGGCCATTTCTTCCCGCCTGTCCGCCCCTGAGGTTCAGATGGACCGGGAAAAGTTTGTTAATCTGCGCGGGGGTTACTCCACACGCCAGCAGGCAACCCAGTGATCGGGCAACACTTCTTTAAACTCGGGCTCTTCCACCGCACAGTGATCCATGGCAACCGGGCAGCGCGGGTGGAAGCGGCAGCCGGAAGGTGGATTTAACGGGCTGGGGACATCCCCGGGCAAAATGATGCGCTCACGTTTGATTTTGGGATCGGGGATGGGAATGGCAGACATCAAAGCCTGGGTATAGGGATGCAGGGGGTTTTCGAACAACTCTTCGCGGGGGGACATTTCCACCATTTTACCCAGATACATCACCGCCACGCGGTCGGAAATATGCTCGACCACGCTCAGGTTATGCGCAATAAATAAATAAGTCAGATTAAATTCATGCTGCAAATCTTTGAGAATATTCAGCACCTGCGCCTGGATGGATACATCCAGGGCCGAGACCGGCTCATCGGCGACGATAAAATCCGGTTGGAGCGCCAGGGCACGCGCAATCCCAATGCGCTGGCGTTGACCGCCGGAAAATTCGTGCGGGTAACGGCGGGCATGATAATCTTCCAGGCCTACTTTGCGCAATGTCTGGATGACGATATCGAACCGCTCTTTTGGCGACCCGATTCTGTGGATTGTCAATCCTTCAGCAATCGATTCACCGATCGGAATGCGAGGATCCAGGGAAGCGTAGGGATCCTGAAAGATGATCTGCATATTCCGCCGTATGGCTTTGAGGTCATTGCCACGCAGGCTGAAGACATCCACATCGCGGAATTTTACCGAACCGCCGGTAGGTTCGGTCAGCCGCAACATGGTACGGCCGACTGTGGTTTTTCCGCAACCCGATTCGCCCACCAGGCCCAGGGTTTCGCCTTCCCGCACAAAAAAGGAGACGTCATCCACGGCTTTCACCCAGGCCAAAACGCGTTGCAGTAACCCGCCGCGCACCGGGAAATATTTCACTAAATGATCCACCTGGATCAATTTTTTGCTTTTTTTACCGTTGGTTGTAACGATGTTCTCTGTCATCGCATCCCTCATTTCTTCTAGTAAAAATCTTCCCATTTCAGATCTGGTTTTTCAAAGGAGCCCGGTGACCTTCATAATCCTGGTATAACCAGCAGCGCACCTTGTGCCCGGTACGCACCTCGATCAGGTCGGGTTCAACTTCGGTGCAGATGGTCAGGGCATAATCGGTCCGCGCTTTGCAGCGTGAGGCAAACTTGCAGCCTGCCGGTAAACCAATCAGATTTGGCACCGAGCCGGGAATGGTCTCAAGCCTGTCTGTAATTTTTCCCAGCACCGGAATGGAGGCAATCAGACCCTGAGTATAGGGATGGAGAGGCTGTTCGAACAGCGTTATGATTTCAGATTCCTCGACAATTCGCCCGGCATACATCACCGCCACCCGATCCGCCAGTTCGGAGATCACGCCCAGGTCGTGGGTGATCAGGATGACCGAGGTACCCATCCGTTCACGCAGGTCCTGCATCAAATCCAGAATCTGCGCCTGAATGGTCACATCCAGGGCAGTGGTAGGCTCATCAGCAATCAATAATTGTGGGTTCAGCGCCAGAGCCATGGCGATCATCACACGCTGAGCCTGCCCGCCTGACATTTCATGCGGGAAAGCATGCGCCTTTCGCTCTGGATCCGGGATGCCGACCAGGCGTAACAACTCCACGGCGCGTTCCCAGGATTCTTCTTTACCCATATTCTGGTGGATCTGGAAGACTTCAGCTACCTGGTCGCCGACTTTGAACACGGGATTCAGGCTGCTTTGTGGCTGCTGGAAGATCATCGACATCAGGTTGCCGCGCATGTCCACCATTTCGGCTTCGGAGAGTTCCAGTAAATTGCGGCCATTGAGGAACACCTGTCCATCCACAATTTTGCCCGGTATGCCTACCAGGCGCATAATGGATAGCGAGGTGACACTCTTCCCGCAGCCTGATTCGCCTACCAGACCCAGGACTTCACCGCGCCGGACGGTAAAATCTACCCCGTCAACCGCTTTAACCACACCATCTTCGGTGAAAAAGTACGTCTTGAGATTTTTAACCTCGAGGATCGGTGATGCAGCACTCTGATCCGTCATGTGTTACCTCCATAGTATTTATTTCCAGGTTTCTGCTCATGGTTTGACACACAATCCTTGAGCCGTAATATAACTTCTTAATTCATCAAAACTTTCAATATGGAACGAACCCGCATTCACTTCGTCGCCCATGCGCCCAAAAACCAGGTTATATTGGGCATGGCGTCCATCCAGGGGAATAATCAGGGTATCAACCCTGGAAAAGAACTTGACCGCCGAATGCAATCGCACCGGCGGCGCATAGCGTAATTCCAGGGTCATCATCTGCGGATGGCGTAGATAATCCTGGTAAGTGCTCACTGACATCGTCAGAGGATCCCAGCGTTTTCCACCAGACAACGCCTCATTTACCAATTCGTTTATACCCGCGTATTCCGCCTCAGCCGGCTCGAATACCACATCAGTCCCATAACAATGCAAAATCATCTGGCTCGGCGTCTCGTCGAAGTTCGAACGGAACCATGCCGCGTCGCCTGTATTCAGCGCCGTGACTAAATAAAAGACGCTCGCGACAATTGCCATTGCAATGATCAGGAAACTGATAACTGAAGGGTTGTTTCTTTTGGCTTCCACAGGGTTAAGAACTCACACAAAACCGGCGTTATTGGGCAGCCACTCGCTGGCGGTGTTTTCCTTTCCAGGATCAATTCTTCAAGCGCGGGTCCATGGCGTCACGCAAGCCGTCGCCGATGTAGTTAAAGGCCAGCGAACAGACAAAAATGGCCAGGCCGGGATAAAAAACTTTCGCCGGCTGAGTCCACATATCGGTCTGGTATTCGTTCAACATATTACCCCAGGTAGGGATCGGCGGTTGAATACCAAATCCCAAAAAGGATAAAGCCGATTCGAGGATGATCGTCCCACCCAGACCCAGGGTAGCATTCACGATAATTGGCGCCAGCGAGTTGGGGATCATGTGCTTGAGAATAATTCCCAGGTCATTCATTCCCAGGGCTTTGGCGGCTTCCGTGAATTCCTGGTTGCGCAGCGAAAGCACCTGGGCACGCACCAGACGGGTAGCGGTCATCCAGCCAAATACGGTCAGGATGATGATGATAATCACCGCGCTGGACCATTCCCGCGGCAAACCCGGGATAGTAGTTTCCCGCAAGATGGCCGAAAGGGCAAGCAACAAGGGCAATAAGGGCAGGGTGAGCATAAACTCTACCACACGCTGGATGATGTCATCCGCCCAACCGCCAAAATAACCCGAAACCGCGCCTACCAGGACTCCTACGGTTTCCTGGACAAAGACTACCGTAAAAGCCACAAACAAAGATATCCGCCCGGCAAACAATAATCGGCTGAACACATCCCGGCCGACAGCATCGGTGCCCATAATATGCTCGGCGGATGGCGGCGAGTTACGCAAGATGGCCCCATTTGCGTCTTTGTTGATCGAAATCGGATCGTAGGGAGCCACCCAGGGCGCCAGCAGGCAAGCCAGGACGATGAGACTGATCGCAGCAATGCCTGCCAGAGCCAGTCGATGCTTGCGGAAGCGCCGCCAGATGACCTTCCAATAACTTTCTTCCTCAACGGTCAGCAGGGTCTCTTTTTCGAGTTCGACAACAGCCATGATTCTATTACTCCTGGTTTTTCTTGTTCACCGACGCCTTTGCACTCAGTTATAGCGAATGCGCGGGTCGACAAGGGTGTACAGAATGTCTGCGGTTAATGTAGCGATCACGACCAGAATCGCGGTAATAAACAAAATACCCATGACCACCGGCCAATCGCTGCGCCCCAGCGCATCAAAATACAGGCGTCCCATCCCGGGATAAGAAAAGATAGTCTCCGTCAGGATGGCGCCGCCAAAGATGGACGGTATTTGGAAGACCACGATAGTGATGATCGGGATCAGGGCATTGCGCATGGCGTGTTTGACAATGACCATACGCTCCATTAAACCTTTGGCCCGGGCAGTGCGGACATAATCCTGGCGCAGCACTTCGAGCATGGAGGCGCGCATAAAACGGCTCCAGCCCGCCATATACAGCAGGCTCAACATCGCAGCCGGCATCAGGATATGGACAAAACGATCCACAAAACTACCGGGGGAAACGTTCATCAAGTCGAGCAGGCTGCCTGGCGGCGCAGCACGTACCATCGCCACCCCGCCCGAGGGCATATATGGCAACCCCCATTGTTTAAACCCGTAGGAGAATAACAGGATCAGCATCAACCCAAACCAGAAGACCGGCATGGCCGAGCCAAAGAAGGCAAAGGTAGTAAACATATAATCGGCTTTGCTGTACTGGTGAACTGCGGAATATATACCGATCGGAATGGCAACGACCAATGAGGCGATCGTGGCTGTGGTCATCAATAAAAGCGTATTGCCTAAACGGGTGTTGATCAGGTTGGCTACCGGCTGCGATGGAGCCAGACGCCAGGAGGTGCCAAAATCTCCACGCAAAATGCCTCGCCCGCTGCCGTTATAACCGGAGATGCCACGCAACACCCCGTTATAACCGGTCAACCAGGAAATGTTGATCCAATTACCTTCTGTTGGGCGTGGTTTGCCTTCACCCGGTGGGAACTGGTATTGGGTTTGATCATTTACCAGAATGGTTGCACGGTTATTGTTCAAATCTGTGGTAGTGATTTCTGCACCAGAGGTATTGATTACAGAACCAACATAATTAACATCTTCAGGCGCTCTTTCCGTTACCGGTGGTTTAACCCGGATAGATTCAGCTATCCAAATACCTTCTTCGTTCTTTTCACCCCAGACCCACAAGACATAACCAGGGTTGAGCAGGGGGGGTCCCGGGTTGGTCCAGAAGCGGTAAACCTGAAATGCCTGAACCCGCTCCCCACTTTCTGTGGTCGTCATGATCGGGCGACCATCCGTACCAACCATAGGTTCACGGAAGAGGCTTAAGCCAGCGTACATCCAGTCGGCGCCCATCCAGTCGTCGCCAATCAACCAGGCAATATAACGCAGCGCCAGGGGTTTATCCAGACCCAAATATGCCTCCAGGCGAGCAATATCCGCATCACTGACGCGCGTACGGCGGTCAGCAGCCAGGCGCAAACCCGAAAGCGGCCCGCCAGGGGCGACATTTAATATTGCATAAATGGCCACGGTTGCCAGCAGGACAACCACAATCATCTGAAAGAAACGCCGGATCAGATAATTCGTCATGGAGTGGGTCTCCTTTCAAATCTACCGGTTAAAACACCCTTTTCCAGGGCATGGATTTTAATTTTGTAAATGCCATCCAACATAGAGCGCCCAATTCTGGGCGCACTATTTAAATTACCTGTGAGAGCAGTATTTGGTTCAAAAAGTGGACGGGAATTCTGTACCACAAAACGTTCCGGTCTGCAGGGTAAAATCGTGCGGCGGATTATACCACGATAAAACCTGGCTGAATATTGGATTAAAAAGCTCGCCCCAAATGTAAATTTGGGGCGAGCGGTTTTGTTACAGAATTCGTTGATTTCCGGCGAGTTTCACCGAAATCAGACGTTGGAAACTAATCGCACAGCGGTCCGTAGCCAAACTCTTCGATGTTCCACATTTCGCTGTTGGCGGTTGGGTCCATGAAGAAGTTGCACATATCGGAGCGAGTGGCGGCCAGTTTGAGGCGCAGGAAGAGCGGCGCCACCGGCAGACCCTGCGAGAACAGGACCTGAGCCTGCTTGTGGTTCTCTTCGTAGGCGGGCTCACCGGGCAGCGAGCTCAGCGCAGTCTTGCAGACCTGGTCATATTCTGCGTTGGCATAACCGGTCTGGTTCTGACCACCCCAGGCCATCGGGAAGGTACGTTCATCCGGGGTGCCATCGCCATCGACATCGGGTTCCATGATCGAAATCCAGGTTTCCGCCGGATCACCAGGCACGAAGTCAGAGACATACAGTTCGCAGGCCGGCTGCACGCCGGTCAACCAGGCGAATTGAGCCAGGTCGGAGCGGCGTCCGAACACCTTGCCATCCGGGCCATCGGCGAAAAACTCACCCGCCGGGTAATAAGCCAACTGGGCGTCGATGCCGCAGGCCTTCATGGATTCGGCGAGAATAGCGGTTACCTGGCGGCGCAGGGCAGCATCGGTGGTTTCGTAGGTCACCGAGAGCGGTTGGCCGTCCTTATCCAGGATGCCATCGCCGTCGGTGTCAGTCCAGCCAGCTTCAGCCAATAACGCC
>JAGUYX010000147.1 GCA_020061145.1 Anaerolineales bacterium
GGTATTTTTTGGCCTGGGCGGTTATGTCGGCCTGTACCTGATGTCGCGCTGGAACGCCAACCTGTTTCTGGCGATGGCCGCCGGCGGCCTGGCTGCAGCCGGGCTGGCATTGCTGCTCGGTAGGGCCATCCTGCGCCTGCGCGGCGCTTATTTTGCGCTGGCAACCATTGGGGTAAACGAAGCCATGCGGGCTTTTATCAACAACTTCAAACCTTTTGGCGGCCCAACCGGTATATCGCTCAATTTCAGCGTCTATAACACTTATGGCGGCGCGGCCAATGCTTTATGGTTAACCTTTTACCTGACCATTGGGCTGGCAGTCGCCGCAGTGGTGCTCAGTTTTGCCATTCGTACCAGTAAATATGGCCTGGGTTTAATGGCCATCCGCGAAGACGAGGACGCTGCCGAGGTCATGGGCGTGGTCACGCCGAACGCCAAAACCTGGGCTTATATCTTCTCCGCCATTTTGCCGGGCATCATCGGCGTGCTGTTTTTCTTCAAGAACGGCAATGTGGAGCCCGCCGACGCTTTTCGCCTGCATTTCTCCATTGAAAATATTGTTATGGTGATGCTTGGCGGGCAGGGGACGGTGCTCGGGCCGATCTTGGGGGCGGCAGGTTACCAGCGTTTGCGCGGCTTTTTGCTGACCAATGCGTTGTTCAAAGATTATCAACTGGCGGTAGCCGGCGTGTTGCTGCTGATCATCATCCTGTTTATTCCGGCTGGCGCGGTTGGCTGGATCCGGCAACGCTTTACCCAGACCCGGAGGTACCTGCCATGATCCTACAGGTCCAGGGAGTTACCAAACGTTTTGGCGGGTTGCAGGCCCTGACGCAGATCACCTTTGACCTGCCCGAAGGCCAGATTCTGGGCTTGATCGGGCCGAATGGCGCCGGGAAAACCACGCTGCTCAACGTGATCAACGGGGTTTATTTTCCGGATGAGGGGCGGGTCTTTTTCCAGGGTAAGGATGTCACCCGCAAGAAAACCTACGACATGGCGCATATGGGTCTTGCCCGCACACACCAGATTGTGCGCCCCTTGAACGATCTGAGCGTGCGCGAAAACGTGATGGTGGGCGCCTGCTTTGGTCGCCAGAATCAGGATTTGGACGCTGCAACCCAAACCGCTGACGAAGTGCTGGAATTTGTGGGGCTGGCAGACCGGGCCGATCAGCTCGCCGGCAGCCTTAACGTCAGCCAGAAGAAACGCCTGGAAATGGCGCGTGCACTGGCTTCCCGACCCTATCTGTTGTTGCTGGATGAGGTGCTGGCAGGGCTGAACCAGACCGAAGTCAGGGGCATGATCGAGGTGGTGCGCAAAATCCGCCAGCAGGGTGTTACGATTATTATGATCGAGCATATCATGCACGCCATTATGAATGTATCTGACCGGATCATCGTGCTGGACTACGGGCTGCAACTGGCCGAAGGGACGCCGGAAGAAATCGCCACGCATCCTAAGGTGATCGAAGCCTACCTGGGCGATCCCCGGCTGGCCGAGCGGCTGGCGCGGCAGGCAGATTAAAGGATCGGGGTGAAGAACAATGGCGATCTTAGAAATCCACGAAATCAGTTCAGGCTATGGTGAGGTTCAAATCCTGTGGGACGTCTCCATGCAACTGGAAGAAGGCAAGCTGACTTCCCTGCTGGGCGGGAATGGCGCCGGCAAGACGACCATCCTGCGCACGGTCATGGGCGCTCTCCAGCCAAAGCATGGCACGATCCACTTTGCCGGTCAGGATGTCAGCCGCCTGCCGGCCTATACCAAAGCTGAGTTGGGCCTGGTGCTGGTGCCGGAAGGCCGGCAATTATTCACCGATATGACCGTGGCTGAAAATCTGGAAATGGGCGCCACGCCCCGGCGGGCCCGCCCGAAAATGAAAGCAAACCTGGAGCAGGTCTTTGAAATGTTCCCACGGCTCAAGGAACGGCGTAACCAGCGTTCGGGCACACTCAGCGGTGGAGAGCAGCAAATGCTGGCGGTGGCGCGGGGCATCATGGCGGAGCCCAGGGTGCTGATGATCGATGAGCTTTCCTTGGGCCTGGCGCCGGTGCTGGTGGTGCAGCTTTTTGAAGCCTTGCTGCAGCTCAAAAAGGCCGGTCTGACCATCCTGCTGGTTGAGCAAAATGTCCAGATGGCGCTGACGATCAGCGATTATGCCTATGTGTTGTCGCAGGGGCGTATCGATATGGCCGGGCCTTCGCGCCAGTTGATGCAGAATGAGCACATCCGGGCAGCTTATCTGGGAATCTGAAGAAGTATATTGCCTGGATCCGTAAACCCTGCCATAATCGAAATGGGAATCCCACCTATCAGGAGGCTAAAATGCTTGTCGGCGAACGTATGTCTCATCCGGTGATTACCATTCCGCCCTCGATGCCAATTACGGAGGCATTGAATCTGATGAAGCGGGAGGGCATCCGGCGAGCGCCGGTGGTTAAAGACGGTCAGATGGTCGGCATTGTATCCGATAAGGATTTGCTGAATGCTTCCCCTTCGCAAGCCACATCCTTAAGCGTCTGGGAGCTGAATTATCTGATCAGCAAAATTCAGGTGCGGGATGTAATGAGCGCCAGGGTGTTAACCGTCGCCGAAGACACCCCCATTGAAATTGCCGCCCGCATCATGGTGGATAACAAAATCGGGGGTTTGCCGGTGCTGCGCGATGGCGAGGTAGTCGGGATTATCACCGAAACCGATTTGTTCAAGATTTTCCTGGAGTTGATGGGCGCGCGCGAAATGGGCATTCGCGTCACGGCGCTGGTGCCGGATAAGCGCGGCGAGCTGGCTGAAATCACCCGCGCCATCTCTACTGCCGGAGGAGATTTTATTGCCTTTGGTGTGTTTGCCGGCGAAAACCCGACAAACCGGTTGGTGACATTAAAAACTGTGGGTTTGAGTATCGAACAGGTCAAAGCGCTGATCGCCCCCTTGATCGAAAACCTGATCGATATTCGCGAGTGTTGAGCGGGCAAAGAAATCAGGTTCGTTCCGGA
>JAGUYX010000231.1 GCA_020061145.1 Anaerolineales bacterium
ATGGAAGACTTCGCCCTGGACATTGTCATTGGAAAAGGGCCAGCAGCCCGCTCGATTCGCTTGAAATTGCCCCGTTTTACTGTGGTTGGCGCAACTACCCGCCTTGCACTGGTAACCGCGCCCTTGCGCGCACGCTTTGGCGCGTTATACCGCCTGGATTATTATGACCAGCAGGCCATGCAGCAGATTGTCCGGCGCGCAGCTGAGATGCTTTCCGTGCGATATAATGCTGCCGGCATTTCCGAAATTGGTCAGCGCGCGCGTGGAACCCCACGCGTGGCCTTGCGCCTGCTTCGCCGTGTGCGTGATTATGTCCAGGTACGTGGCAACGGGTTACTCGATCGGCAGGTTGCAGAGCAAGCTCTCGATTTGATGAATGTTGATCGCCTGGGACTGGATGACCTCGACCGCCGCGTGCTGCTCACCATCATCGAGAAATACAGCGGTGGCCCGGTAGGATTAAATACGATTGCCGCCTCGGTAAGCGAAGAGCCAGACACAATTATGGACGTGGTAGAACCTTATCTGCTCCAGCTTGGTTTTCTGGAACGTACTCCACAGGGCCGGCTGGCGACCCGGCTGGCTTATGACCATCTGGATATTCAATACCAACGCAACGATCAGGGCAGGTTGTTCTGATGAATATCGAGAGTCTTGGTCGCCTGTTGATTCTGGGAGGCCTGGGTCTGGTCGTAATTGGCGGGTTGTTTCTGTTATTTGGACGCCTGGGTTTACCTTTGGGTCGCCTTCCCGGGGATTTCCGTTTTCAAATCGGGCAAGGAACCTGCCTGATCCCACTGGCTTCGTCGATAATTTTGTCCCTTGTCCTTACCCTGTTGCTCAATATACTGATCCGGTTTTTCAACCGTTGAGAACTGCCCTCTGCTTGCCACCCTGATTGCATGTGAAAACCTCCGAATTTGATTATTTTCTTCCCCCGGAATTAATTGCCCAGACTCCGCTAATGCCGCGCGACGCGGCGCGTCTGCTGGTGTTGCCTCGCTTTACCGGTAAATTGGAACACCGCATTTTCCGCGAAATCGGTGAATACCTGCAACCCAATGATGTTCTGGTAGTTAATCAGACCCGGGTTATCCCGGCACGACTTTACGCTCACAAATTGCCGGGTGGGGGTAAAGTAGAGATATTGTTGCTCAGGCGGATAGAACCGCAGCTTTGGGAAACCTGGGTGGGGGGAAAAGGGCTGGATCCTGGCCGGCAAATCCAGGTCGAGAACGGACCCCTGGGTGAAGTAGAAGCTGTATTGGAAGGGCCAAAACGCCTGATCCGCTTTCGCGAAGCGCTCAAACCGAGCTTGAATACTGCCGGTCACATCCCTCTGCCGCCTTATATCACCACACCATTAACGGATCCTGAACGTTACCAGACGGTGTTTGCCCGGGAAGAAGGTTCGGCGGCGGCCCCCACCGCGGGTTTACATTTCACACCTGAATTGATCCGCCAGCTGAATTCAGCAGGCATCCATTTTGCCAGCCTGACCCTGCACATTGGCCTGGACACGTTTGCCCCGGTGACTGAAGCGAACCCCCAGGAACACAAAATTCATACCGAATGGTGCCGGCTTGCTCCTGATGCGGCGGATAGGATCAATTCTGCAAAGCGGCGAGGGGGGCGAATCATCGCTGTAGGAACTACCAGCGTACGTACCCTGGAGACGGCTGCCCGCGTTGCGCCCGCCGGCAAGGTTGTAGAGCCATATGAAGGAGCAACCGATTTGTTTATCCTCCCCGGGTATAAATTCCTGGCAGTAGATGCCATGATTACGAATTTTCACCTGCCCAAATCAACGTTGATCATGCTGGTGAGTGCCTTTGCCGGGAAAGAGCGAATTATGGCGGCCTATGAAACTGCCCGGCAGATGCGCTATCGCTTTTATTCCTTTGGGGATGCCATGCTGATTATATAAGTGGAGCCAGGTCCTTTGGATTCAGCGTTTTCAGAGGGAAAATACTGTGATGGCGAGTTCGCCATATTGCGAATTATAATTTTCCCAGCATAAGAAAAATCCATCTTTACCAAACCGAAATTGCCTTACAACCAGGAGAAATCAAAATGCGGGCTGTCGATATCATCATCAAGAAACGCGACCGGCAGGAATTAAGCTCCGAAGAAATCCAGTTTTTTGTACAGGGTTTTACCCGGGGAGATATCCCTGATTATCAGGTTAGCGCCTGGGCTATGGCAGTTCTGCTGAATGGAATGACCACCGAAGAAACCACGAATTTAACCCTGGCAATGGCGCATTCTGGTGAAATTTTAGATCTATCTCAGATTGTGCCAATTGCAGTGGACAAACATTCCACCGGTGGGGTGGGAGACAAAACCAGTCTGGTGGTTGAGCCAGTCGTGGCTGCCTGTGGTCTGGCAGTGGGAAAAATGTCTGGCAGGGGTTTGGGTTTCAGTGGCGGCACACTGGACAAACTTGAATCCATTCCCGGTTACCGCGCCGATCTGACCACTGAAGAGTTTAAACGCCAGCTTAAGGAAGTTGGATTGGTGCTTAGCGGTCAATCGGCTGACCTGGCACCTGCCGATGGCAAACTTTACGCCTTACGCGATGTCACCGGCACGGTGGAATCTATTCCCCTGATCGCCTCATCAATAATGTGCAAAAAAATTGCAGCCGGGGCCCAGGCGATTGTGTTGGATGTAAAATGTGGACTTGGCGCATTCATGGAAACCCTGGAGCAGGCTCGCCAGCTCGCCGAGTTGATGGTAGACATTGCTCATCTGGCTGGGAGAAAAGCAGTCGCGGTAATCTCCGATATGAACCAGCCACTGGGTAATGCGGTGGGTAATGCCCTGGAAATTAAAGAAGCTATCGCCACCTTACGGGGAAATGGGCCGGCAGATTTTCGCGAACATTGCCTGCAAATTGCCGCACATATGCTGGTTATTGGAGAGAAGGAAGCAGATTTGGGCGCGGCCTACCAGAAGGCCAGTAACTCATTAGAGGATGGCAGCGCCTATGAGCGATTCGTTGTCCTGGTCAGGGCGCAGGGCGGGGATGTGGAGTATATACATCATCCGGAAAAATTACCCTCGGCAGCTTATCAAAAGGTGATTTCTGCGGAGAGAGAGGGTTACCTTGCCGGTGTTCACGCCAGATTGATTGGCGAGTCAGCCATGTATCTTGGGGCGGGCAGGTCGAAAAAAGAGGAGCAAATTGATTATGCTGTCGGGGTTGAAGTTCACGTCAAGGTTGGCGCTCGGGCGACGCGAGGTAAACCGTTATTTACGATCCATGCCAATCGTGAAGAGTTACTCCGTGATGTGGAAGTGAAATTAATGCAAGCCCTTACCTGGAGTGAAACACCAGTTGAGCCATTGCCTTTGTTCTACGCCGTTGTTGGTGGAGATAACCGGCTTGGCTCATTTGAGTTTAGCCAGTAACACCTCAGGTTTCCTTAAATATATTTCCAGGGGTTCTTCCTGCTGACTCAAAGCAATTAAGGTCTCGGTCAGCACCCGGTTGACCGGGGTAGGAATTCCCAATCTTTCACCCGCACGGACAACGGCTCCATTCAGCGCAGTTACTTCGCTCTCTCGCCTGCCACCGTGCAAATCGATATATAAGGACGGTTTCTTCTTTCCCCGCCCACCTCCCACGCCTCGCGCCAGGACTCTCCGCGCCAGGGATTCCGGCAACCTCTGGACCGCTATTGCCAAAGCTTGAACCGGCGTCCCCGGTAGATTGACCACCTGAAGTCCCATCGCCTTCATTACCGCCAGAGCTTCACGTAACTGGGCACGTTCCAATCGAAACAGGTCGGGATGCTGGTAAATTTCCACCGGATCCATACCTAAAATCGCAGACGAAGCATTTGCAGATAAATTGGTGAGCAATTTGGACCATTTCATATCAGCCGGGCGCGCATACAGGCGAGCATTCAAACCGGCTGCGTTTAACTCTTTTACCAGCTCGGCTGAGAGGGGATGCCCGGCGCCGACCCCTACTCCCCGTAGTCTTTCCAGGGTTACCTGCCCAACGCTATCCCGCCGGACTGCACTGGTCACCGTCCCTGGGATTACCTTGTCCACCCCAATCGCCTCAGCCAGAATTTGCTCATTCTCCACCCCATTTTGCAGGCATAAGACCGGCGCCAGACGTTCACGGTAGGGAGCCATTAGCTCCGCCACTTCAGGCGTATCAAAGGATTTAAGCGCAAATATGATGAAATCGAAGGGGCCAGCCTGGAGGGCTTCTTCCAGGCTGCCTGCTGTGCCGGGCTCTTTGATACGCAAGGTTTTACCTTCGATGGTCAGGTGCAGGCCGGTTGTTTGGAGAAGGAGGAGGTTTTCAGGGCGCTCCAAAAAAACAACCCGGTGTCCCTGATGTGCCAGGCTTCCCCCGATATACGTGCCGATTGCCCCGGCGCCGAAGGAAAGTATTCTCAAGATTATTCTTTCTGAGTCTTTTAGTCTGGTCGCTGGTTGAAGCCAGTCAGTACTTTCGAGATGAGCTGTCGGACTTTCACCGCGTTTTCCTGAAGCAGGGTTTCTTTCGCCAGGCCCTGAAGTGATTTAAGCGGGTACGCTTTTAACACACTTTTTACCCTGGGGATGCTACCCGGATTCATGGAAAGTTCTTTAACCCCCAGGCCGACCAGGATTAGTGCGCCTGCCGGATCGCCTGCCAGCTCGCCGCATACCCCCACCCATTTTCCTGCACGTTGAGCAGCCTGAGCCACTTGATGGATCAGGCGCAGAACTGCCGGGTGCAACGCATCTGCATAGGCAGCCAGGTTTGGGTTGCCCCGTTCAGCCGCCAAAGTATATTGCGTCAGGTCGTTCGTGCCGATACTGAAGAAGTCGACTTCCCTGGCCAGCAAGTCGGCGGTTACCGCCGCCGAAGGGATTTCCACCATGATGCCTGTTTCGATCGGCCACTGATGAGGTAATTGTTCGTCTTGAAGTTGTTGATGAACTTCCTCTAAAATCCGGCGTGCTGCGCGTACCTCATCCGCCCCGGCAATCATCGGAAACATGACCTTCAGATTGGCTGTTTCCGCGCCGGCGCGTAATATCGCCCGCAACTGAATACGAAACAGGTCGGGTTGTTGTAGAGAAATGCGAATTGCTCTGACGCCAAGAAAGGGGTTTGCTTCTTCAGGCAGAGAGATATAAGGCAGAGGTTTGTCGCCGCCCACGTCCAGCGTGCGGATAATCACGGGTAAATCGTGCATCGTCGCTGCGATTTGTCCTAAGGCGTGATATTGCTCCAGTTCGCTGGGTGGTTCTGTGCGTGTAAGAAAAAGAAATTCGGTACGCAGCAAGCCAATTCCTTCTGCACCATTGCGCAGGGCTGCCTGCGCATCTGCCAGATTACCGGCATTGGCCACAATCTCCACCCGATGCCCATCACTGGTTTGCCCTGGAGCGCGGCTTTCCTGGTATAAACGCTCTTTTTCCTGCAACCAGGCAAGGCGTTTTTCGTTTATTTCATTCTGAATGTCTATTGGCGGATTGATCCAGACCTGACCACTGGAACCATCCAGTCCAATCGTGGTTGTTCCTGGCAGTCGCAAAATGGCTCTTGACGCTCCGCTGACTGCGGGTATCCCGATAGAGCGCGCCAGGATGGCGCTGTGTGAAGTCGGTCCTCCGCTGACAGTAACCATTCCCTGGACGTACTCCAGATCCAATGATGAAGTCTGGGTAGGGGTGAGCTCTTCTGCGACCAGGATCACAGGTTGATCAAAAGTGATCGGGGAGGTTGTGGTCTGCCCGGCGAGTGCAAATAATACCTGGTTACCGACATCTCTAACATCCGCCGCCCGCTGGCTCAAGTAGGGATCACCCAGCTCTGCATAATGGCTGGCGACCATTTCGATCGTTTCAAACCAAGCCAGGCTGGCATTTAGCTGGCGCTGGGAAATTTTCTGGCGGGCGCTTTCGAGAATTTCCGGATCTTTCAAAATCAGCAGATGAGCATCGAAGATCGCCGCCTGTTCATCTCCAAGGCTATCTGCAATTTTTCGGCGGCGAAGCTCAATCTCATTGGCGATAACCTCAATGGCGGATTCCAGCCTCTCCCATTCCTTTAACGGATCTTCGATGGTGTTCTGTGGGATCGGTGGTGGCATTTGTTCCAGACTGGCAATTTGCGCCAGCGCAAAGCCTTCCGCAATAGGCACGCCCTGCCAGCACCCTTCGTCAATCAGGGTTTCTTCCGGTCGTTTTTCTGCCTGTTTGGCAGTGGGAGGAGCTTCTGTGCCTTCACCAAAATTATCCTCGATCAACTCCGCCAGTGCCTGGAGCGCCTGAGGCGCCTGTAAGCCGTGGGCGCATATTTCTACCCGGCTGTTTTGCACTGCGCCCAGGGTAGCCAGTGCGTTCAAACTTTTCGCGGACACCGGACCCTTGTTGTTGGTAAGATTCCTTACCTGGATATGGGCATCGAAGCGGGCTGCGGTCTGGACAAACCGCGCAGCCGGGCGGGCGTGTAACCCGTAAGTGTTTCGTAAGGTGAACTCAGCGCACAACAGGTCTTCGCCGGCGAATTCCGGCTTTTTAGAAGATCTTTCAACGATGTCTGGAGGCTCCGCTGGTTCTCCCAGTTGTTCTCGTTTGGGGAGAAGAGCCTGCCGTGCTTCTCTGCAAGCGGTATCCGGGTCGCTGCCCATGGCTGCCTGAACCGCAGCGGAGATTGCTCCTTCGACAAGCGGGGCGGAACAAAAATGAATATGCGGTTGCATCTCCGGGGGCAACAATTCGACTGCCATCTGAGCACTCAAGATGGCACTGCCCAGATCCATGAGGATCAACACACCTTCTGGGCTATAGACGGCCTGGATGGCTTCGGAAATTTCGATGGCGTCAGTACCGAATTCACTGTGATTTTCGCCCGCGCCTGCCGCGATGGCGATAGGCGTTTCGGGTGAGGCAACCTGCTTGACCAACTTTTCCAGCGCCTGGGCAAGTGGGCGGCTATGTGAGACGAGTACCAGGCCGATCATAAGATGGTTCCCCTCAATTGAAAGTCAGGCAGGTGGTGCCTGTGCCAGGATTGCTCCCAATAACCAGATCCCATAAACTATTGAAACCACTCCAATCACCACTAAAATTACATCCAATACGCGCAGAAATTGCCGGCTCGGATTGAGATCCAGGATAATACTGCGCACCCCGATCAGGGAATGCGAGACGACAAATACCAGGAAAAAACCTTCCATGATGGGAACGATGGGGTAATTCCGGTAATATTGCAGAATTTCATCAAAAGTCAGCAACCCTTCCGGCCCGAGATAGTGGTTCACGATGAAATGCAGCACCAGAATACCGATGATTAACACTCCGGTGATGATTTTTATTAACCATAACCAGGTAGACTCACCGGGTTTAGGCAGGGTGTTTGAATTTTGCATTTTTATCGGCTCCCTTCATACCGTAAACATGCGAATACCGATGATTACGCTGGCGATCACTGCAACTGCCATCAGGCCAAAAAATAATTGTTTCTGGTAAGGGACGCCAATCCCGAAACTGTTCAGAATTACCCGGATCCCATTCAGCCCATGGATGAACCCACCGGCGACAACCAGAAATTCCCCGAATACAAAAATCGGATCCCGGACAATATCGATGAAACTGTCGTAGGCTTCGGGTCCTTGGGCGAGTTTCCCCAAAATAATCAGGTGCAAATACAGGTAGATCGTCAACCCGATGGCTGAAACTCGATTGAGAATGAACGCCCAGTTTCCTGCCTCGGTTTTACGCGGATCAAACCAGCGAAGAATAGCGCTTAAGGTCACTTTTCTGGTTTCGCTTTGCATGACAATCTCCTTACTTCATACCGAACAGGTTTTTCACCCGGCGAGAAACAACCTGCTTGCGTAAATCCATGATCCGCCAGGCAGGCTCCACGTTGGATGGGCAAACTTCCGTGCATTCAAATGCACTGTGGCACCGCCAGACTCCATCCGCGTTATCCACCCAGGAAAGCAGTTCGGGAAATCGATCCAATCCATTTAATTGCACGGCTGCCAGAATGGCAGGGCCTAAATATTCAGGGTTGGTCGCTGTAATGGGGCAGGCGCTGATACACAAACCACATTCAATACAATCGCTCAAGCGATACAGGTCGTCCGCGGCGTTGGGTTCGCGTTTAATCCCTGAATCCGTAGGTGACTCAGACAGGCTGACCACCTGGCGGGCTTTGGCGGTCTCCATGCGGGAAAAAAAAGTGCTCATATCAACAACCAGATCACTGACTACGGGGAAGTTCCGCATCGGCTCAATGCGTACTACGCCGCCATTTTCAGTGACATCCTTAATTTTGGTTATACATGTCAGTTTTTCCACCCCATTAACCAACATCCCGCATGCCCCACAGGTGGAATGGTGGCAGGCATGCTGGAAGGTTAGTGAACGATCATGGTAAGCCCAGATTTTTTCGACACCATCGAGTACGTACTCTTCAGGTCGCATTTCCAGGCTGAATTCTTCAAATTTTGGTTCCTGGCCCTTCTTTTCTCGATAAATGACATATTTAATTGTCCAGGTTTCACTCATTGTTTTTCACTCCTATCCACTTTTTTCAGCGGAGATTTCCTTGGAGAGACGGGATACTTACTCTGATCGCCATGTTTGCCGGACAATCAATTTGGCAGGCGGTAGTATTCCCGGTAGGAGATTAACGGGACTTCAGCGGTAAGACAGGTTGCCTGAATACCCAGCTTTTCGCAGGCCATATCGGCAACGCGTTCGGCCATCTGGCGTAAGGTGGTCGCTTTTCCTCCGGTAATGGTTATCAAACCATCCACGTTGTCCACAACTTTGTGGTCATAACATTTAAAGGTTCGCGAAATACTGCGTCCCGGCCCGCTTTCTTTGATTAATGGACGCGTTGCCATATACGCGCCGCGTTCTTTGGTCTGGAGGATTCCCGGGATCAGCTCGGCGCCGCGTTTCAACATCTCCTGCACCTGCTCTTCCACCACCGGTACATAATCGACATCTTCAACTGTAAAGGAAGTCGTGCCAACCACCATCATGCGGCGTTGCGGCAGCACAATATCCCCATCCGACGGTTTGCACAGGCGGTTTATGGCGCGCTGAATCAGGCGTTGATCATAGGCCACCATCACCCCTGGCGTCGGGGTGACGGACACATCCGAGTTGACTTTCTGGGTAATCTGCCCTGCCCAGGCGCCGGTAGCGTTGATTATGATATCGGCGTGCAGGTCGTATCGTTCGCCGCTGGTTCGATCCCAAACCTGGATGCCGACCACATTTCCCTGTCCATCAAAAAGCAAGTTTTCGACTTCGGTATATAGTTTGAACCGGGCGCCATTTTTCTTGGCCGTCGCAGCAAAAGCCAGTGCCAGGCGAAGTGGGTCGAAGGTGCCATCCGGGACGAGAAATGCCGCCAACAGTTTGGGATTGATATTGGGTTCCAGCTCCAAAGCCTGTTTGGGGGTCAGCTCCTCGATATCAATATCACATTGCTGGCAGCCGTCGATAAACAACTCGCCATAAGCCAGGTCTTCCTCCGTGATCGCAATAAACAATCCGCCATTGGGTTCAATCACCTGCGGCACAATTTTGCGCAGGATGCGATTTTCCACAATGCATTCAATTGCTGATTCCTGATCTTTTACCGCGTAACGACCACCGCTATGCAATAAACCATGTGTTCGCCCGGAGGTGCCATTCACAATCGGGCCGCGCTCAACGACAGTAACCTCGAATCCGCGTAAAGCCAGATCGTGAGCTGTGGCAACACCGGTAAAACCGGCGCCGATAACAATCGCAGTGGGTTTGCTCATGGATGAATCCTTTCTTTATTCCTGGAAGTAATCCTGCAGACGTTTATTTCCTCCGGAGAAATCGGTTTAATAAGAGAAATCCAAAAAACACCAACCAGACACTGATACCGAAAATCAACCCCCACAATATTTTTTGTAGAATACTCAAATCGGATGTGATCTGGAAGCTGGTCCAGATGGATAGTCCGATACTGACAATTCCCATCACAATCAGACCGGAGTGCATCGAAATCCAGGGAGCGCTCAGATCGGGTTGTGAATCATGCTGTTCTGCTTTTTTTCTCGCTTTTTTACCCACGTTTCACTCCCAAATGAATAAGTTAATCTGCATTTTTTGGTGAACAATCACACGGGACAAGTGAAATTATTCACACAGATAAGTAGTTGATAATCTTCTGATGAGCTAAGTTCATTGCCTTTATTTTAACGTTGTTTGGGTTTTTTGGAAAAGATGACGCACCCGCGCCCGGGCGCGGGTGCGTCGTAACAGGTTGCACCGTTTGGGAAAGTTCTCTTCCCGAAAAAATGGTTATTCGGCCCAGTCGAAGGTGCGGGTGACGGCCTTCTTCCAGCCGGCGAACAGTTCCTGGCGCTTCATCGGATCCATCTTGGGGGTCCACTCATGGTCCTTGCCCCAGTTCTTGCGTAATTCATCCACTGTGCTCCAGAAGCCAACCGCCAGGCCTGCTGCATAGGCTGCACCCAAAGCGGTGGTTTCAGCGACTTTCGGACGGATGACGGGCACGCCAAGGATATCTGCCTGGAATTGCATCAGCAGATTGTTGTATACCATGCCGCCATCGACTTTAAGGGCGGTCAGGTCCACGCCAGAGTCAGCGTTCATCGCATCCAGGACTTCGCGCGTCTGGTAAGCGGTGGCTTCCAGGGCAGCGCGGGCGATGTGATTCTTGTTGATATAGCGGGTCAGCCCCACGATGACACCGCGCGCGTCGCTCCGCCAGTAGGGGGCAAACAGGCCAGAGAAAGCGGGGACGAAATAGATACCGCCGCTATCTTCCACTGCCGAGGCGTAATCCTCAATATGCTTGGAATATTCGAAGAAGCCGAGGTTGTCACGCAGCCACTGCACCAGGGCGCCGGTAATGGCAATCGAGCCTTCCAGGCAGTACACAGCCGGTTGGTCGCCGATCTTGTAGCCCAGGGTGGTCAACAGCCCGTTCTTGGACTGCACGGGCTTGGTGCCGGTATTGAGCAGCATGAAGCAGCCTGTGCCGTAAGTGTTCTTGGCTTCGCCGGGATCGAAACAGGTCTGTCCGAAGAGAGCAGCCTGCTGATCGCCCAGGTCACCAGCGACCGGAATGCCCGCCAGGGAGCCGATGGCTTTGCCATACTCGGCGCTCGAAGGGCGAATCTCTGGAAGCATTGCCCGGGGGATACCCATGATCTTGAGAATTTCATCATCCCAATCCAGGGTTTCCAGGTTCATTAACATGGTGCGGGAAGCATTGGAAACGTCGGTCACGTGCACGCCGCCATTAGGCCCACCGGTCATGTTCCAGATTACCCAGGTGTCGATGTTGCCGAAGATTACTTCGCCTTTTTCAGCCCGGGCGCGTACCCCTTCGACATTGTCCAGAATCCATTTAATCTTGGGGCCGGAGAAATAGGTCGCCAGTGGCAGACCAACTTTCATGCGGAAGCGATCCTGGCCGCCATCCTTTGCCAGCTCATTGCAGATTCTATCGGTGCGGGTGTCCTGCCAGACGATCGCGTTATAGACCGGTTTGCCGGTGGCCTTTTCCCAGACCACCGTCGTCTCACGCTGGTTGGTCACACCCACGGCGGCGATATCAGCCGGATTCACGCCCGATTTTGCCAGTGCTCCGGCAATCACGGATTGCGTGGCGCCCCAGATTTCCATCGGGTCGTGTTCGACCCAACCGGGCTTGGGGTAAATTTGTTCGTGTTCTTTCTGATCAATTGCCACCACGTTACCGCTATGGTCGAAGACCATAAACCGAGTGCTGGTGGTACCCTGATCTACTGCTGCAGCATATTTCGCCATTTTAATTCTCCTGATACTTGATAGGTTTGACTGGTGGTTCAGTGATGGGTCAGTTATGCGTCTCCCCAGGTATCTGCGGCGGTGCGCAGGAGCAGGTACGAGGAGGTGGCTCCTGGATCCTGATGCCCCGCGCTGCGAGCGCCCAGATAGCTGGCACGTCCTTTTTTCGCAACCAACGGTGTGGTGGACTCCATTCCCTTTTTTCCGGCTTCCGCAAAGGCAGCCAGAGCTTCAGCAATGGGCTGGTTCTCCTCAGAGGCCTTTTTTAAGGCTTCCAACGCCGGAGTAAGCGCATCGATCATGGTTTTGTCACCCACTTCGGCCTTACCACGCATCACCACTCCGCTGATTGCCGCTTCGAAAGTGGTTACCAGATCTTCGAGTGACAATTCCATTTTTCCGGCAGTTTTCATACCTGCTTGCAGGAAAAGTGTGCCGTAGAGCGGTCCACCGGCACCGCCCACTGTCGAAAGCAGGGTCATCCCCACCGTTTTGAAAATGGTGCCGATATCTTTATCTGCCAGCTCGGGCATTTTGCCTAAAACTGCCTGGAAGCCTCGATCCATGTTGGCTCCGTGATCGGCATCTCCGATTGCTGCATCAAGGTCGGTGAGATATTCCTTGTTTTCTCGGATCACACCGGCATAGTTTTTGATCCACATAAGCACATCATCACGGCTGATGGTCATAGATTTCTCCGAGGAGAAGAGGGGCTGAGCCAGTCCCAGCCCCTCTTTATGGTATTGTCAGGATCAGGCTCCCCAGCGCATGCCGGGGGTTTTTACCGGGGCATCCCAAAGCTTCTTGAGATCGTCATCCATCTTGAGCAGGGTGATCGAGCAGCCAGCCATCTCGAGGCTGGTGATGTAAGGCCCAATCAGGTGGCGGACGACTTTCAACCCATGCTTTTGGGCGATTTCATAGGCCTTGCGATATATGATGTAAAGCTCGATCAACGGTGTGCCACCCATGCTGTTGACGAAAATCAGCACCTCATCGCCGGATTTGTACGGCAGGTCTTTGACGATGGGCTCCATCAGCATTTCGGTAATTTCATCCGCTGATTTGACCTTCATGCGTTCCCGCCCAGGTTCGCCGTGGATGCCAATGCCGATTTCCATCTCATCTTCCGGGAGATCGAAAGTTGGTTTTCCTACGTGCGGAACCGTGCAGGATGTCAAGGCCATACCCATGCTCCGCCCCCAACCATTAACCTTACGGCACAGGTCCGCCACCTGTTTGAGCGACCGGCGCTCTTCAGCAGCCGCACCGCAAAGTTTTTCCGCCAGCACGGTGGTGCCAACGCCACGACGCCCCGCTGTATACAGGCTGTCTTGCACGGCTACGTCGTCATCAATGACCACACTTTCGATATCGATCCCTTCGGCGCGTGCCAGGTCGGCAGCCATCTCGAAGTTCATAATATCCCCGGTATAGTTCTTGACGATATGCAGAACTCCTGCGCCGCCATTCACCGCCTTGGTTGCTTCTAACATCTGGTCAGGGGTCGGTGAGGTGAACACCGCACCCGGACAGGCTGCATCGAGCATGCCCATGCCCACAAATCCGCCATGCATGGGTTCATGCCCCGACCCACCACCAGAGACGATGCCAACTTTCCCCTGAACCGGTGCATCCGCCCGCACAATGTAGTTCGGGTCGAAAAACACTTTAACCAGGTCTGGATGAGCATAACTTATCCCTTCCAGTTCTTCCTTGACAACATTCTCTGGATTGTTGATCAATTTTTTCATAATTGACTGAACTCCTTTGAATGGAACTTACGTACACATGCTGTGGATCAGCCTGGCTGACCGGTGATTGGCCGGTGAATTGCTCATTGTTTGACCCATTTCATTCAGCCAATCCCCATGAGGGGAAAGAAAGCTTATTTCTCGGGCAGGTTCGGGGTGACGAGCAGGTCATACACCCACAGGCCGATGGGGCCAAAGACAGCCGGAACAAGCACCGGTGCAAGTAACCAGTAGAATCCCGAATCGAACAATCCCTGAGTTCCTACCAGGGCGCCAAAGATCCGTGGGCCAAGGTCGCGGGCCGGGTTGATCGAATAACCACTCGGGCCGCCGAGGGACAAACCAATTGCCAGAACGGTGAAACCAACCAGGAATGGTCCCAGATTGTGCATCAGACCCAGATTCTTGGAGTCGCCGCTGGCAGCCACACCCCACAAAAGCGCCATGGTGCCAAAAGCCTCAGCGACACAGGCGGTAAGGAGTGTGTAAGGCCCCACTGCGCTGGCGCCTGCGCCTCCCCAGAAAGCGGATCCGAAAACAGAACCAGGGCCGGTGCTCCAAACATTGGGCATACCCGCAGCAACCAGACCGTCGCGATAGACC